>NZ_RZST01000073.1:0-19855 GCF_003997575.1 Mesorhizobium sp. M1A.F.Ca.IN.022.07.1.1 | reverse complement strand
GCGCATCACCGGCCTGCTGGAAGGCGAAGACGTGATGCGCACGGGCGCCGCCATGAAGGCGATGGGCGCGCATATCGAAAAGACGGGCGCCGAATGGGTGATCCGCGGCACCGGCAACGGCGCGCTGCTCGAGCCGGAAGGCCCGCTCGATTTCGGCAATGCGGGCACCGGCTCGCGGCTTACCATGGGCCTGGTTGGCACCTATGACATGGAGACGACCTTTATCGGCGACGCCTCGCTCTCCGGCCGGCCGATGGGCCGGGTGCTGGAGCCGCTGCGCCAGATGGGCGTGCAGGTGCTGAAAGCGGCGCCTGGCGACCGCATGCCGATCACGCTACGCGGCCCCAAGCATGCCGCGCCGATAACCTATCGCGTGCCGATGGCCTCGGCACAGGTGAAGTCGGCGGTGCTGCTTGCCGGGCTCAACACGCCCGGCATCACCACCGTGATCGAGCCGGTGATGACGCGCGATCACACCGAAAAGATGCTGAAAGGCTTCGGCGCCAACCTGACCGTCGAGACCGACGAGCGCGGCGTGCGCCACATCTTCATCGAAGGCCAGGGCAAGCTGACGGGGCAGACCATCGCCGTGCCCGGCGACCCGTCCTCCGCCGGCTTCCCGCTGGTGGCAGCGCTCATCGTGCCGGGTTCCGATATCGTGATCGAGAACGTGCTGATGAACCCGACCCGCACCGGGCTGCTCCTCACATTGCAGGAGATGGGCGGCCGCATCGACATCCTCAACCCCCGCAATGCCGGCGGCGAGGACGTGGCGGACCTGCGCGTGCGCTCCTCCGACCTCAAAGGTGTCGTGGTGCCGCCGGAGCGGGCGCCGTCGATGATCGACGAATATCCGGTGCTGGCGGTTGCCGCTGTTTTCGCCGAAGGCGAGACGCTGATGCAGGGTCTGGAGGAATTGCGCGTCAAGGAATCCGACCGGTTGTCGGCGGTGGCCAACGGGCTGAAGCTCAACGGCGTCGACTGCAGCGAGGGCGAAGCCTCGCTCGCCGTGCGCGGCAAGCCCGGCGGCAAGGGCCTGGGCGCTCATCCCAACGGGCCGGACACGGCGGTGAAGACGCATCTCGACCACCGCATCGCCATGAGTTTCCTGGTGATGGGGCTGGCGACGGAAAAGCCGGTGACCATCGACGACGCCAACATGATCGCGACGAGCTTTCCGGAATTCATGGGGCTGATGAAGGGGCTCGGCGCCGAGATCGAGTGACGGGCGATGGGTTGGAGCCGAACCGAGATGCAGGCGGAACAGCACCCCGCTTTGTCCTGCCGGACATCTCCCCCGCAAGGGGGGAGATTGGCGGCTCCGGCGCTCCGCTCAATCCTGCAACATAGACAATTGGCGCAAGCCGCGATGACGGCTGATCTCCCCCCAAGCGGGGGAGATGTCCGGCAGGACAGAGGGGCGCGCGAAGGATCGCGGCGCTCATCTTGCTCATTGCGCCTATCGTTCGAGGCGAGCCAATGAGCACCCCCTTCACCATCGCAATCGACGGCCCCGCGGGCGCCGGCAAGGGCACACTCGCTCGCCGGCTCGCCGATCATTACCGCCTGAACCTGCTCGATACCGGCCTCACCTATCGCGCCGTCGCCCATAAGCTGCTCGAGCTCGGTCTGCCGCTCGACAATGTCTCGGCGGCGGAAACCGCGGCACGCCAAGTCGATCTTTCGAACCTCGACCGTACGGTGCTTTCGGCGCATGCGGTAGGCGAGGCCGCCTCAAAGGTCGCCGTCATTCCGTCGGTCCGGCGCATCCTGGTCGACAAGCAGCGCGAGTTCGCCAAGGCGCCGCCAGGCGCGGTGCTCGACGGACGCGACATCGGCACGGTCGTGTGTCCCGACGCCGATATCAAGCTCTATGTCACAGCGAGCGCGGAAGTGCGGGCAAGGCGCCGGCTGGCCGAGATCGAAAGCATGGGCGGCAGCGCCGATCTTGCCACGATCCTCGCCGACATCGAGCGCCGCGACGAGCGCGATATGGGCCGTGCCGACTCCCCGCTCAAGCCGGCGGCGGACGCGCACTTGCTCGACACCAGCGACATGGCAATCGAGGCCGCGTTTCTGGCAGCCATGGCAATCGTCGACCGCGCCATGGGTGCGAAAGACCTCGCCTGAGCTTGGCTATCACGACCGGATCGTGCCTTCGATCGCAGGTCTGCCTGACCTGCTCACGACGGCTACGAAAACCGCCGCGGTGACATAGGCAATCAAGGCGTAAAGCGCTGGCGGGATCGCCATTTCGGCGTTGTTGAGGAGATATTCGCTAAGCGCCAGGGCTATGACGAACGCGGCGTTGTGGATGGCCGTTGCCATGGTGATGGCGACCGCCTGCCGCCTTTCCAGGCGCAGCAGCGACGGAACGGCGTAGCCGAGCGCCATGCTCCCCACGTTGAAGGCAAAGGCGGCAAAGCCGACAATGGGCCCCCAGGTCACGATAACCTGCCGCTGATCGACGACGGCAAAAATAACGACCGCCGCAAGAAAAAGCGTCGCCAGTAGCTTGACGGGCCCCTCCAAGCGCTCGGCCAAGGCCGTGTAGCGGTGCCGGACGGCAACTCCGATCGAAACCGGGACAAGCACAACGGCAAAGAACTGCAGGAATTTCTCGATCGGCAGCGGGATGACGTGCCCGGCGCCATAGAAATGCAGCAGCGAAAAATTGGTGATCAATGGCACCGACACCAGCGCCACCATTGAGCTGATCGCCGTCAGCGTCAGGCTGAGCGCCGTATCGCCCTTGGCAAGGTGAGTGAAGAGGACCGCGGACGGGGCGCCGGGACTGGCCGCGAGCAGCATCATGCCGACCGCCATGGCAGGCGGCAAAGCCGAAACCGACACGATGCCGAAGCAAAGGACGGGAAGAACCAGTATCTGCACGATAAGAGCCACCAGGAGGGCCTTCGGTCGCAGCACCACCTGCAAGAAGTCCTGGAGCTTGAGCGACAGGCCAAGCCCCAGCATGATGATGACGAGGGCAACCGGCAGGAAGATGTTGAAAGTGGCGCTTGACTGCATAGTGATGCTCCCCGTGACCATCCATGTCGGCAAGAAGAACTGCAACCGCGAACGCGTAATCGCAAAAACATTCGGGCGGAGCACGCGCACCGCCGCGACGCGCACTTGCCTGACACCGGCGAAGTGTCTATAGAGGCCGCGTTTCTGGCGGCCATGGCTAACCATCAAAGACTGCTGGCCAAGAGAAACAAGGCCTGATCCGGGTTTTCCTCGTGTTTTCCGTTGCCGGAGGCGATGAAAATACCCATATCGGGCACGAACCAGCCTGCCAGCATTCTCTATGCGCCGGACTTGCCGCTTAAGCGGCCGAGGGCTCTTCAGCCCGGAACGCCGGCAGGCTCACGCAACGCTAACCCACGGCGCCCGCTTCGCTTTGTTGTGCGAAGCATTCCAGGAGAAACAATGTCAGCTGCAAATCCCACTCGCGATGATTTCGCGAGCATGCTCGAAGAATCATTCACCGCCGGCCATTCCGGCGAGGGTCAGGTTGTCCGGGGCACGATCACCGCGATCGAAAAGGACATGGCCATCATCGATGTCGGCCTCAAGGTCGAAGGCCGCGTGCCGCTGAAGGAATTCGGCGCCAAGGGCAAGGATTCCTCCCTCAAGGTCGGCGACACCGTCGAGGTCTATGTCGAGCGCATCGAGAACGCGCTTGGCGAGGCCATGCTGTCGCGCGAGAAGGCCCGCCGCGAGGAGAGCTGGGTGCGCCTCGAAGAGAAGTTCACCAAGGGTGAGCGCGTCGAAGGCGTCATCTTCAACCAGGTCAAGGGCGGCTTCACCGTCGATCTCGACGGCGCCGTGGCGTTCCTGCCGCGCAGCCAGGTCGACATCCGTCCGATCCGCGACGTCTCGCCGCTGATGCACAACCCGCAGCCCTTCGAGATCCTCAAGATGGATCGCCGCCGCGGCAACATCGTGGTGTCGCGCCGCACCGTGCTCGAGGAGAGCCGCGCCGAACAGCGTTCGGAAATCGTGCAGAACCTCGAGGAGGGCCAGGTTGTCGAGGGCGTGGTCAAGAACATCACCGACTACGGTGCGTTCGTCGACCTCGGCGGCATCGACGGCCTGCTGCATGTCACCGACATGGCATGGCGCCGCGTCAACCATCCGACCGAGATCCTCAACATCGGCCAGACGGTCAAGGTGCAGATCATCCGCATCAACCAGGAAACCCATCGCATCTCGCTCGGCATGAAGCAGCTCGAGAGCGATCCGTGGTCGGATATCGGCACCAAGTTCCCGATCGGCAAGAAGATCAAGGGCACCGTCACCAACATCACCGACTACGGCGCGTTCGTCGAGCTGGAGCCGGGCATCGAGGGCCTCATCCACGTTTCGGAAATGTCGTGGACGAAGAAGAACGTGCATCCCGGCAAGATCCTGTCGACGACGCAGGAAGTCGACGTGGTGGTGCTCGAGGTCGATCCGGCCAAGCGCCGCATCTCGCTCGGTCTCAAGCAAACGCTGGAGAACCCGTGGGAAGCCTTCGCGCGCAACCATCCGGTCGGCAGCCAGGTCGAGGGCGAGGTCAAGAACAAGACCGAGTTCGGCCTGTTCATCGGCCTGGAAGGCGACGTGGACGGCATGGTGCACCTCTCCGACCTCGACTGGACACGTCCGGGCGAGCAGGTGATCGAAGAGTACAATCGCGGCGACATGGTCAAGGCGCAGGTGCTCGACGTCGACATCGAGAAGGAGCGCATCTCGCTCGGCATCAAGCAGCTGGCCCGCGACACGGTCGGCGAGGCGGCGAGCAGCGGCGAGCTGCGCAAGAACGCCGTCGTCACCTGCGAGGTCACCGCGGTGAAGGATGGTGGTCTGGAAGTGCGGCTGGTCGACAGCGGCCTCGATACCTTCATCAAGCGTTCGGACCTTTCCCGTGACCGCGACGAGCAGCGCCCCGAGCGCTTCACCGTCGGCCAGAAGGTCGACGCCCGCGTCATCGCCTTCGACAAGAAGACCCGCAAGCTGCAGGTTTCGATCAAGGCGCTGGAAATCGCCGAGGAGAAGGAAGCAGTCGCCCAGTACGGCTCGACCGACTCCGGCGCCTCGCTGGGAGACATCCTGGGCGCGGCGCTGAAGAAGCAGGGCAACTAAGCTCCTTCCTTTGTCGAAAGCAAAAACCCCGCCGGAGCGATCCGGCGGGGTTTTTCATTGCACTTTGATCTGTGAGCTCAGGCTCGCCCGTAGAGCGGCACCAGCGTGCCGCTCATCGCCTGATTGGCGGGCGAGGCGAGATAGGCGACCGCCTCGGCGGCGGCCTCGAGGCTGACCCATTTGGTGAAATCGGCGTCGGGCATGTCGGCGCGGGTGGCGGGCGTGTCGAGCGTCGAGGGCGCGACCGCATTGACCAGGATGCCCTTGTGCTTCAGCTCCTCGGCCATCGCCTGGGTCATCGCTGCGACCGCCGCCTTGCTCGCGGCATAGGCGACCATTCCGGCGCCGCGCCTGGGATCAAGCCCGGCACGCGCGCTGACGTTGACGATGCGCCCCGCGGTGCCCGACGTCAGCATCGAGCGCACCGCGGCGCGGCTGCAAAGGAAGGTGGTCCGGGCATTGGTGTCCATCATCTCGGCAAAGGATGCCGTCTCGATCTTTTCGACCGGCGCCATGGTGAAACCGCCGGCAAGATGGATCGAAGCCCAAAGCTCCGGAACCTGATGGTAGAAGGCCTCGACCTTGGCGGAGTCCGACAGGTCGACATTGTGCGCCAGATGGACGCTGGCGTGAGCCGCGTAGGGAAAATGCGGCGGAGCCGCGGCATGCGCATTGGGCACGTGGCAAATCGCGCCCTGCTCCAGCAACCTGCCGACAACCGCGCCGCCGAGCGCCCCGGTGCCGCCCGTCACCACGACATGCCTGCCGTTAAGCGTTTCCGTCATATTTCGACTGCTCCTGTCGTATTCTTATGGTTATGCCGCCCCAGCCTCGAACGTCGCGCCTTTCGCGTTGTCACTCAATTGAAATATCGACATGGCAGGCGTCCCGTCTTTGCATGCGTCGAGACAAAGCCGCGTAACGTGACGCGGCTGCGTCTCGGCCGGATGGGACGGTCGCCAGGACCTTCAATCGACGGTGATTTCTATAACCCGCGGCTTGCCGGCAGTTCGCGCGCGCTTCAGCGCACCGGCCAGGTCACCGACCCCTGTTAGCCGCTCGGCTTCGATGCCGTAGGCCTCGGCGAGCTTGCAGAAATCCGGCGGCGCCGGCGACACGCCGACCGGCTCGACGCCGACATCAAGCATCGAGGTCTCGATCTCGCGATAGCCGCGATTGTTCCAGACGACGAAGATCACCGGCGCCTCGGCGTCGAGCGCCGCGCCGAGCTCCGGCAAGGTGAACTGGAAGCCGCCGTCGCCGGTGAGGCACACGACCGGCGCTTCGGGCACGGCAAGGGCGGCACCGATCGCCGCCGGCGGACCGTAGCCCAGCGCGCCGAAACCGGTCGCGGCATTGAACCAGCCGCCCGGACGGTCGTGGTCGTAATAGAGATTGGCGGCGTAGATCGGCTGCGTCGAGTCGCCGACGATGATGGCGCCGGGCAGCGCGTCGCGGATCGTCTCCACGGCGCGCAGTTGCGCCAGATAGTCTGGCCGCAGCTCCGCCAGCGCGGCCTCTCGCCCTGCGGCAGCGCGGGCTTCGCCGTCTTTCGCGGCGACATGAGCGGCGCCGAGTGCAGCCAGCAGGGCAGAAAGCGCCTCGGCACAATCGGCGTGGATGCCAACCGTCACCGGACGGCGCGCGAGTTGGTCGGCGCCGATATCGATGCGGATGAGGCTCGGCGGCAGCACGAAGCCGCCATCGCCATAACCGTCATAGTCGGTGGGGCCGAATTCGGTGCCGGCGGCGATCACCAGTTCGGCATCCGCCATCAGCGCGCGCACCGCCTTGAGGCTGGGGCTTGCCGGCACCAAGAGCGGGTGCCGATGCAGCAGGCCGCGCGCGTTGGCGGTCTCGACCACCGGCGCGCCGAGCGCTTCGGCGAAGCGTGTCAGCGCCGCGTCCGCTTTCTTGGCACCGCCACCGGCAAGAATCAGCGGACGGCGAGCCGCCTTGATCAACCTCGCAGCCTCGGCAACAGCCGCCGCGTCCGGAGCGGGCGGCGCGGCGTTGCCGAGCACCGGCGCGAGCCCCTCGGCGGGCTTCACCATGACGTTTGTCGGGATCTCGATGTGAACCGGACCCGGCCGCGACGAGGAGAAGACGGCGAAGGCGCGGGCGAGCGCACCCGGCAGTTCCTCGGCCTCGGTGACACGCTCGGAAGACAGCGCCACCTTCTCCATCATGCCGCGCTGGTCCGGCAGTTCGTGCAGGAAGCCCAAACCCTTGCCGAGCGTATCGGTGGCATTGACACCGGAGATCACCAGCATCGGCACCGAATCGGCGCGCGCCTGGCCCATCGCGGTGATGGTGTTGGTGAGGCCGGGTCCGGTGATGACGAAAGCCACGCCCGGCCGGCCGCCGGCGCGGGCGTAGCCGTCGGCCATGAAGCCGGCGCCCTGCTCGTGGCGCGGCGTGATGTGGCGGATCTTCGAACGCGCCAGGCCGCGATAAAGCTCGACCGTATGCACGCCCGGAATGCCGAATACGGTGTCGACCCCATGCGCCTCGAGCAAGGTGATGAGCGCTTCGCCGAGCGTGGTCATTGGTTTTCTCCCTTTGGAGCGGATCACCGTTTAACGGAAACAGTGATTTGCTCTATCTCTTTGTTTGTTACGCAATCCCGGACGGGAAACCGCTTTTCACCTTTTCCTGGAATTGCTCTGGACCGTGATGGCGTTTCGTTGAATTGCCATCCCGATCTAACCTTTGTTGAGCATGATCTTTCTCCGAAAACCGGGTCCTACTTTTCGGGATCATGCTTCAGCGGTGCGAGGCCGAGTTCGGCCTCGACAGCCTTGATGCCAATCGCCGCCAACTCGCCTGGCGAGAACATCTCACCGGCCAGGCAGCCTTCGATCCAAAGCCCGTCGATGATCGCGTTGATGGCGATGGCATGACGGCGCAGCTGACTTGCGTCCGGTTCGCGCTGTTCGGCGGCGAGCACCTCGGCGACGACCGCTTCCACCTCGTTACGAAAGCCAAGATAGCCTTCGCGGTGAGCACGGGCGAGCGTCGGATCCGCACCGGCACGGCCGATGAAGGTCGCCCAGAGCGAAAACACCCGCTGGTCGATGATCGGCGCGCTGAGATTGGCGGTGACGAAAGCTGCAAGGCGTTGGCGAGGCGACGCCTCTTCCATGACCAATGCTGCTTTCGCCTGCTCGGTCATGCGGCCGACCAGCGCCGTATAGGCCCCCTGCAGCAATTCTTCCTTGCCGGGGAAATAGTGCCGGATCAGGCCGGCGGTGACGCCGGCACGCAATGCGATGGTGCGCAAAGTGGCGCCCTGCAGGCCATATTCCGCCACGCAGTCCAGAGTCGCTTCGATCAGATCCTGCCGCCGCCGCTCCTCGCCCTCGCGACGGAACTTGCGGCGCGCAGTCATCGGCGCAGGATCGGCCGTGTCAGGCATGTCGGCCCGCCTTCACAGGCGATACAGAGCGCGTCCGCCTCGAAAATCTCAACCGTGCAGCCGGCGGCCTCCATCGCGGCTTTGGTCTTGGGAAAGCCCGCAACGGCAATGACCTTGTGCGGGCTGGTCGGCAGCACGTTCAGGCTGAGGCCGTTGGAAGCGGCGAATTCTCCGGCGTCGCCTTCGACCAGCCTGATGCCGCGCGCCTTCAGCATCTGATAGAACGGGGCCGGCAAAAGCGGCGAATAGACCAGCGCGAGATCGTCGGCCAGCGGGCTGATCACCGACATCAGATGCAGGCACGCCTCTTCCCCCTGCCACAGCGGCAGATCAAAACCGTAGACGGAAATTCCCAGCGGCGTCAGCAGGTTCGAAACCTGCTGGATGCCTTCCTGGTTGGAGCGGACCCCGCGCCCGATCGCCAGCGTGCGGGCATCCACCCATACGCAATCACCGCCTTCGACCTGGCCAGGAGCCTCGACGCGGCCAAGGATCGGAATGCCCAGCGCTCTGTAGGTTTCCTCATGAAGGGAGGGCTCCCTGGCGCGCAATGGCTTGCCCATGGACAGGATCAGCGCACCGCGGTCGGTCATCAGCGATGGGTCGTGCGTGAACACCGAATCCGAAAGGCCGTCGGCCTTGTCCTCGATCCATTCGATTTCGGCGCCGGAAGCGGCTACCAGTTCAGCAAGGGCCGCGTGCTGCGACGCTGCCTTCGCCGGGTTGAACCCCGGGCCATAGTGCCATTGAGCTCTGTCGGCGTCGCGCATCGCGTTCGCCGCCGACCGCATGAGCACGCGCCGCAGCGGCGCCGCCATGGATTGTGATCCGAAAGCGCTCATCAAATGCCCTTATAGGATGAAAAAAACCGAAAAAATTTCATGAAAGGCTATTTATACACTTGCGCAACAAGGCCGCAAGTGCCGTAATGAACGGGATTGACGGGCTCGCGCTGCCGGGTCCATGCTGAAGTGAGGAGCGGGACAGTACAGCGTATGTTGATGAGCCGGATGGACGTTCGACGAACTGCCGTCGCCCCTATAGAGGTTACCCGGTGAGCGCGGTGGAAGCCGCCGCAGTCCCAGCCGGCCAAGCGCAGAGCGGCGCCGCCGAAGCCATCCATGTCGAGAACCTGCACAAGAAGTTCGGCCAGTTGCATGTGCTGAAGGGCGTTTCGCTGTCGGCGCGCGACGGCGAGGTGATCGCCATCATCGGCGGCTCGGGCTCCGGCAAGTCGACGCTGTTGCGCTGCATCAACTGCCTGGAAAACCCGACCAGCGGCATCATCCGTGTCAATGGCGAGGAGATCAAGCTGAAGGCCGACAGCCACGGCCATACGGTTCCTGCCGACCGCAAGCAGATCGAGCGCATCCGCTCGAGACTCGGCATGGTGTTCCAAAACTTCAACCTGTGGAGCCATATGACGCTGATCGAGAACGTCATCGAGGTTCCGGTGCACGTGCTCGGCGTCAAGCGCGACGAGGCGATCGCCCAGGCCGAGAAGCTGCTCGCCCGGGTCGGGCTGGCGGAGAAGCGCGACGTCTACCCGGCATTCCTGTCGGGCGGCCAGCAGCAGCGCGCCGCAATCGCCAGGGCACTGGCGATCAATCCGCGCGTCATGCTGTTCGACGAACCGACCTCCGCGCTCGATCCGGAACTGGTCGGCGAGGTTCTGAAGGTGATCGGCGACCTGGCGCGCGAGGGGCGCACCATGGTGCTGGTGACGCATGAAATGAAATTCGCCCGCGAGGTCGCGACCCATGTCGTGTACCTCTACAACGGGCTGGTCGAGGAAGAAGGCCCGCCGGAACAGCTGTTCGGCGCGCCGAAATCCGAAAGGCTCAAGCAATTCCTCCGCAATGTCGGCTAGGGCCGGCGTCAAGCGGAGCGAAAACCGGGAACGACAACAAACTGGGAGTCCTGAAATGAAGACTGTTCTCAAGACCTTCGCCGCGGCGCTGCTGTTCGGCGTCGCCGCGATGGGCGTGGCCAAGGCCGATCAGGTCAAGATCGGCGTCGCCGCCGAGCCCTACCCGCCATTCACGTCGCCGGATGCGACGGGCAAATGGGTCGGCTGGGAGATCGATTTCATCGACGCCGTCTGCGCCGAGGAGAAGCTCGACTGCGTCATCACGCCCGTTGCCTGGGACGGCATCATTCCGGCGCTCACCACCAAGAAGATCGACCTCATCGTCTCCTCGATGTCGATCACCGACGAGCGCAAGAAGACGATCGACTTCTCGGATAAGTATTACAACACGCCGACAGCAATCATCGGACCGAAGGATCAGAAGTTCGGCGCCACGCCGGACGATCTTAAAGGCAAGGTGATCGGCGTTCAGGTGTCGACCGTACATGCCGTCTACGCCAAGAAGCACTTCACCGGCGCGCAGGAGATCAAGGAATACCAGACGCAGGACGAGGCCAACAACGATCTCGCCGCCGGCCGTCTCGATGCGGTGCAGGCCGACTCCATCGCGCTCGGCGAATTCCTCAAGACGGACCAGGGCAAGGCCTGCTGCGATCTGAAGGGCATGGTCGCGCCGGACGACGAGGTGCTCGGACCGGGCGTCGGCGCCGGCGTGCGCAAGGAAGACACCGCGCTCAAGGAAAAGATCAACGCCGGCATCAAGGCCATCCGCGCCAACGGTAAGTACGATGAGATCTCGAAGAAATACTTCGACTTCGACATCTATGGCGGCGCCACGCAGTCGAACTGACGCCTCCTTTTGATGTTGGGGGCATGGCCAGCGCCATGCCCCTTGGCCCAAACCTTGCCACGCATGCCCGCCGCTGAACGCTGCGGTCGGCGGCTGCCAGCAATTCGGGGGCGAAGCTGATCAATGCCTTTCTTCCGGCCTCGGCGGCCGGCATCATCGAGCTCCTGTCGCCCGTGCCGCCCGGCTGGGGCGGCACCCTGCTGGTCGGATTGCTGCATTCGATCGAGATCGCCATCGGCGCCACCTGCCTTGGCCTTTTGATCGGCACCGGCGGCGCCTGGGGCAAGCTCTACGGCGGACCGGTGGCGCGCGATCTGCTCGCCGTCTACACCACGGTGGTGCGCGCCGTGCCGGAACTGGTGCTGATCCTGCTGCTCTATTACGCCGGCACCGATCTCATCAATCAGCTGCTGACCGCGATGGGTTACCAGCGCGTCGACATCAGCGGGCTGGCCGCCGGCATCTTTGTCCTTGGCGTCGTGCAGGGCGCCTATTCGACGGAAGTCATCCGCGGCGCCATCCTGTCCATCCCACAAGGCCAGATCGAGGCCGCCCGCGCCTATGGCATGCCGCCCGGCCTGATGTTGAGGCGCATAACATTGCCGGCAATGCTGCCTTTCGCCATTCCCGGCCTTGCCAATCTCTGGCTGATCGCCACCAAGGACACCGCGTTGCTTGCCGTCGTTGGCTTCTTCGAACTGACGCTGGCGACGCGTCAGGCGGCCGGCGTCACCAAGGCCTATCTGGTCTTCTATCTTGCTGCCGGCGCGCTTTATCTGGCGCTGACGCTGTTTTCCAGCGTGATCATCGGCCGCGTCGAGGCCTGGTCGCGGCGCGGCATGCCTTCCGTCAAGGAGGCGCGCTGATGTCGGCCGAAGCGACCGCGATCAACATGGCGGCGCGTGCCTCGCTCTGGCTGAAGCCGCACCGCATCGTGCTGATCCTAATCGCGCTGGGATTGGTCCTCTGCGCGGCCTTCGTCATGCGCTGGGACTGGCTGCCGCAATATTGGCAGATGGGGCTGCTCGGCATCTGGCGGTCGCTGTGGATCCTCGTCGTGACCTGCGCGCTGGGCTTTATACTGGCCGTACCGCTTGGGCTGGCGCAGGCCGGTGGGCCGTTCTGGCTCGCCGCACCGGCCAAGATCTTCTGCACCATCATTCGCGGCACGCCGCTGCTGCTGCAGCTCTGGCTGCTCTACTACGGGCTTGGATCGCTTTTTCCGCAATATCCATGGATTCGCGAGTCCTGGATGTGGCCCTATCTCAGGCAAGCCTGGCCCTACGGCGTGTTGGCGTTGACCTTGTCATTTGCCGGCTATGAAGGCGAGGTGATGCGCGGCGCCTTCGCCGGCGTGCCGAAAGGGCAGCTGGAAGCCGCGCGCGCCTTCGGCATGAGCCGCTTCAAGATCTTCCGCCGCATCTGGCTGCCGCAGGCCTTCTTCCGTGCGTTGCCGACACTGACCGGCGAAACCGTGCTGCAGCTCAAGTCGACGCCGCTGGTGGCGACGATCAGCGTCATCGATATCTTTGCCGTCTCGTCCAAGGTGCGGCAGGACACTTATCTCACCTACGAGCCCTTGCTGCTGCTGGCGCTGATCTACATGACCATCACCGGCATCCTGGTTCTCATCTTCAGCCGCATCGAGGCCCGGATTCCGGTCAAGATCGGTTAGTAGGGAATAGGGGAATAGGGGAATAGGGGAATAGGGGAGTGTTCAGCCACGATCCGCGTTCACATTTCCATCCCCATTCGCTATTTGCTCCACAATCTCCCCCTACTGCCTTATTCCCTTACTCCCCTACTTCCTCAGGACGGCTCCGATGCAACTCACTCTCGACCAGGCAACAGGGCTGTGCCGCATGGCGGCGCTCGGCGCCGGCGCCAATGAAGAAGTCACGCAGTCGCTGGTTGCCTCGATCATCGCCGCGCAAGCAGAAGGCCTGTCGGCGGTCGGCCTGTCGCATTTCATCGACTATCTGGAGGCCATCGAGGACGGCCGCATCGACGGCGATGCCGATCCGGTCGTCACCCGGCCGGCGCTGGCCGTCTACCTCTCCGACGCGCGCGGCGGGCTTGCCCATACCGGCTTCGACCGCACTATAGATGACCTCGTCAAGGCGGCGAGGCTGTTCGGCGTCGCCATCTTCTCGCAAAGGAACGCCTATACCTGCGGCGCGCTCGGCTATTTCACCGGACGGCTGGCAGCGCAGGGGCTGGTCTCGTTCGCCGCCACCAACGGACCGGCGGTGCTTGCAGGCTCGGGCTCGGTCAAGCCGGTCTACTGCACCAACCCGATGTCCTTTGCCGCGCCTGCCGCGGACGGGCCGCCGTTGGTGATCGACCAATCGTCGAGCGCCACCGCCTTCGTCAACATCCGCAAGGCGGCGGAAGACGGCAGAAAGATCCCCGAGGGCTGGGCACTCGATGCCAGCGGCAATCCGACCACCGATCCAGCGGCGGCGATGAAGGGCGCGATGCTCGCCTTCGGCGGCCAGCGCGGCGCTAACATCGCGCTTATGGTCGAGGTGCTGGCGGCGGGGATTTCCGGCGCCAACTGGTCGCTCGACGCACCCTGGTTCTCAGGCGGGCCGGACAGCCCCGGAACCGGGCTCTTCGTGCTCGCTATCGAGCCCAAATTGGTCGACCCGGATTTTGAACAGCGCATGAAGGACCAGCTTGACCGGCTGCGGCGGCGCTACGGCGTGCACATCCCCGGCCGCGCCCGGGCAGAGGCCGCTGAAAAGGCGACGGCGCGCGGTGTCGATATCCCGAAGGCGGTCGTGCAGCGCATTTCCGAATTCGCCGAACGCTACTCGGCCTGATCGAGGCATCGCCCGGCAACAAGGCGCGCATTTGTTTCGCGCCGCTTTGAACCTTTCTTAGCCCGGCAGCGACCCATCAGCGGCACCCCACATCGCAAGCCGCAAAAGGGTGGCTTGGGTCGCGGCTTGCGATTGGCGGCCGTCGCGCCGGGCGTCCAGGGCCGGGGCGGGCGTGCTTGCTTCACGCCGCCTTGATACCGTCTCAGGTCAGGCCGCCTCGTTGGACCCTGTTTCGATGCGCTCACTGCCCGGAAAACCCCGCCTCGGCGGGGTTTTCTGTTTCTCACTGCGGCAATAAAACATGCGAAAGTTCGTCAGGTTTATTCTATTTGACGGAGTGGACGCCTTTGCGTCCGTCAAATCAGCAAAAAGGAGACCGCATGTTCGCCAGCACCGACACGTCCAGACCAAGGCTTATCGTTCCGGCCCTAGGCGGACTCTATGCGACGCTGAACAATGCGGCCGAAACGCTGCTGCGCGCCGTTGCCGGGGCGTTCCTCGCCATTCATGGCTCGCAGAAGATCGTCAATCCGTTTGGCGCCACGGAAATGGTCGAAGGTCTGGGCTTCTATCCTGGCGTCTTCTGGTCGCCGCTGCTCGCCTGCACCGAATTCTTCGGCGGCATTTTGATTGCCATCGGCCTCGTCACCCGCCCGGCCGCTTTCGCCGGCCTGATCGTGCTTCTGGTCACAGTATGGTTCCACTGGGTCACCATGGGCCAGGGCTTTTCGGGCGCGGAAAAGTCGCTGCTCTGGGCGGCAATCCTCGCCTTCTTCGTCATCCGAGGCGGCAACCGGCATTCGGTCGACGCGCGCATCGGTCGGGCGTTCTGAGCGGCTTTTACCCTGACGCAATTCGGCACGGAAAACCGCTCCACACTTTCCTGGAATTACTAAAAAACAAGGCGGCGGCGACCTCCGGTCGCTCTTTGCCTTTGACGCGAAACGGATTAAGAAGCGGCTCAGCCAAGCTTTTGCGCGCGGAGCCAGCCATGACCGAAATCCTGCAGACCCCCAAGCTCGTCGTCGTGTTCGGCGGCTCGGGATTCGTCGGCCGTCATGTCGTTCGCGCGCTCGCCAAGCGCGGCTATCGCATCCGGGTCGCCTGCCGGCGGCCCGACCTTGCCGGCCATGTGCAGCCGCTCGGCAATGTCGGCCAGATCCAGCCGGTGCAGGCCAATGTGCGCGTGCGCTGGTCGGTCGACCGCGCCGTTCAGGGCGCCGACCACGTCGTCAATCTCGTCGCCATACTGCATGAGAGCGGCCGGCAGAAATTCGGCTCCGTGCACGAGTTCGGCGCGCGCGCCGTCGCCGAGGCCGCGCGATCGGTCGGCGCCGGCCTCGCCCATATATCGGCGCTCGGCGCCGACCTCAACTCGCCGTCGGGATATGCCCGCACCAAGGCTCTCGGCGAGAAAGCAGTGTTCGAGACGGTGCCCGACGCCGTCGTCTTGCGGCCCTCGATCAATTTCGGACCCGAGGACGCCTTCTTCAACCGCTTCGCCAACATGGCGCGCTTCTCGCCCGTGCTGCCGCTGATCGGCGGCGGGGAGACGAAATTCCAGCCGATCTATGTCGGCGACGTTGCCGAGGCGGTGGCACGCTCGGTCGACGGCAAGGTCGAGCGTGGCCAGACCTATGAGCTCGGCGGCCCGCAGGTGTTGACCTTCAAGGAATGCATGCAGGAGCTGCTCGCCGTTATCGACCGCAGACGCCTCCTGGTGCCGGTGCCGTGGTGGGTGGCCAATATCCAAGCCTCGATCCTGCAGCTGTTGCCCAATCCGCTGCTGACCAAGGACCAGGTGCTGCAGCTGCGCGAGCACAACGTCGTCTCCGAAGCCGCCGCCAAGGCGAACAGAACGATCAATGGCCTCGGCATCCAGCCGCAGGCGATCGCCGCGATCCTGCCGAGTTATCTCTGGCGCTTCCGCGCCGCCGGCCAGTTCCAGCAGCGCCGGCCGATCGCCGACCGGTAGACTGTTCCCGATCGGGACCCGTTCCAATCAGGCGCGGCGGGAAATCTGCATCGGCAGGCCGCCCTGCGGCTGCGTGGTCAGCTTCTGCACCGGCCATGGCCGAGTTTGTGACGTTACGTCGAAACGGAAGCGCGACAACAGGATGGCCAAAGCAATGATCGCCTCCTGCATGGCGAAGCTGGCGCCGATGCAGACGCGCGGCCCGGCGCCGAAAGGCAGATACTGGAAGCGGTCGATCCGTTCGCGGTTCTCCGGATGGAAGCGCTCCGGCATGAAGGCGTCCGGCCTGTCCCATAGCTTGCGATGACGATGCACCACCCAGGGCATCACCAGCACGGCGGCGTATCTCGGGATATAGAGGCCGTTCCAGGTCTCCGGCTCGATCGGCTCGCGATTGATCGAGGGCGCCGGCGGATAAAGCCTCAGCGCTTCCTCGAAGGCGGCGCGGGTGAGCGGCATGGCGCCCAGCCACCTTGTCGGATCGGGCTCGCGCGCCAACACCGCATCGATCTCCTGCTCGACCTTGTCGCGCTCCCAAGGCGCTTCGGCGAGACAGTAGATCGTCCAGCCGAGCGCGCGCGCCGTGGTCTCGTGCCCGGCGCCGATGAAGGTGATGATGTTGTCCTCGACTTCGGCGCGGGTCAGGCCGTCCGGCCCCTCGGCTTTCAGGAGTAGCGTCAGGAAATCCTGCGGCACGCCGTCGGGATCGCGCTTCAGCCGCTCCTCGCGCATTTTCACCGTGTTGGCAACGATGTTGCGGAAATAGGCCATGGTCTTGCGGCCGCGGATGCGGGTCAGCCGCGGCAGCCATTCCGGGGCGCGCAACAGGTCGAGCGGATCGACCCGGCCCATGGTCTCGAACAGGCGGTCGATCTCCTTGGCGAAGCTGCCGGGCTCGCCGGCGATCTCGCCGGAAAACAGCGTCTCGGCTAGGATATCATAGGTGAGCATCGTCATGTCGCGGGCGACGTCGGTCGTACCGCCGGCCTCGTAGCGGGTGGCGAATTCCAGCGTGCGCTTCAGCATCGGCTCGGCGAAACCGAAGATGTGGCGCGGCGTGAACACCGGCGCCATCGCCTTGCGCGAGCGCTTCCACACCTCGCCCTCGGCGGTGAGCAAGCCGTCTCGCAGGATCGGGCGCAGGATCAGCTGGCGCACCGTCGCCATCTTGTAGTTCCTGGCGTTGTCGATCAGCACGTGGCGGATGAGGCCGGGATCGTTGGCGATGACCAGCGGCCCGCCGATACCGGTCACCGAGATCCAGGGCTCGTTGTAGGTATGCTCGCCCCACAGCTCGAGCGGGTTGCGGTAGACGATGCGCATCATCTCCAGCGTCGAGGGCGGCTGGGTGCGCGGCTTCGGCGCAGGCGGCACGAAGGGGGCGGGCTTTGTGTCCATCGGATGCTCCGCTACGACGGCAAATGTAATGCGCGGCAAAGCGGGCGTCCATGTGACCGAACGGAAAGCCCATGGAGAGACCGCCTCGCCTGAATGTGAACGGCGCCCTTCGATGGCTGCTTGTTGACGGTGACCGGTTCCTTTAGTCGCCAACGGATACCGTCAATTGAGGAGCCACCCGTGAAGCACCAGTTGAGCATCATCATCGGCAGCACGCGACCGGGACGCGCCGGACCGATCTTCGCCGAGTGGCTGGAGGGGTTCGCGCGCGAGCACGGCAAGTTCGAGCCGGCGCTCGCCGACATTGCCGCCTTCAAGCTGCCGCTGCTCGACGAGCCGCATCATCCGCGCCTGCGCAAATACGAGAACGACCACACCAAGGCCTGGTCGAAGGTGATCGACGCCGCCGACGCCTTCGTCTTCGTGGCGCCGGAATACAATTATTTCGCCGCTCCGGCGATTGTTAACGCCGTCGACTATCTGCTCAAGGAGTGGCGCTACAAGCCCGCCGCCATCTTCAGCTATGGCGGGGTGTCCGGCGGCCTGCGCGCGGCACAGGCGCTGAAGCCGCTGCTGACCTCGGTCGGCGTCATGCCGATCCCGGAAGGCGTGGCGCTGCCTTCCTACAGGACCTTGCTCGACAAGGAGGGCGCGTATCATCCGGGCGAGCAGGTGCTGGGCGGCGCCAAGACCATGCTGGACGAGTTGTTCCGCTGGAGCGAGGCGCTGAAGGCGCTGCGCGCCGGCCTCCGGGCGGAATAGCAGACGTCCCGATATGACTGCTGCAACGCCGCGCTCGGGCGAGGCTTTCGCGCCGGCATAGCCCGCTGCCCGCCCCGCGCTTCCCGGAGTATCGCGCCCGGCCTGCCAACGGCCGCTCGCCAAGCCGGCAAAACGCCTGCAAACCTTGGAAAAACGGCCATTTGCGCCTATATCTAGGACATCAAAACGGCGCGATTCGGGACCATTTTTCCGCGCCGGATCAGCGACATCAATCAGACAGGTATTTATGAGCGATCAGACCGAAAGCGCCATTGGCGCGGAAGCCGAGTATGGCGCCGATTCCATCAAAGTTTTGAAGGGGTTGGACGCTGTCCGCAAGCGGCCGGGCATGTATATCGGCGACACCGACGACGGCTCGGGCCTGCATCACATGGTCTATGAGGTGGTGGACAACGCCATCGACGAGGCGCTGGCCGGGCATGCCGACCTCGTCTCGGTGACGCTCAACCCCGACGGCTCGGTGACCGTCATCGACAATGGCCGCGGGATTCCGACCGATATCCATCCCAGCGAGGGCGTCTCGGCGGCCGAAGTGATCATGACCCAGCTGCATGCCGGCGGCAAATTCGACCAGAACTCCTACAAGGTTTCGGGCGGCCTGCACGGCGTCGGCGTCTCGGTGGTCAACGCTCTTTCGGCATGGCTCAAGCTCAAGATCCGTCGCAACGGCGAAATCTTCGAGATGAGCTTCACGCACGGCAATGCCGACGCTCCGCTGAAGGTGACCGGCAGCTACGAGCAGGACAAGCGACCGGGGACCTATGAAGGCCGCAGCGGCAGCGAGATCACCTTCTTCCCGTCAGCCGAAACCTTCACCATGGTCGAATTCGACTACAACACGCTCGAGCACCGGCTGCGCGAGCTCGCCTTCCTCAATTCCGGCGTGCGCATCGTGCTGACCGACGCGCGCCATGCCGACCTCGTGCGCCACGAATTGCATTATGACGGCGGCCTAGAGGAATTCGTCAAGTATCTCGACCGGGTGAAGAAGCCGCTGATCGAGAAGCCGATCGCCATTCGCGCCGAGCGCGACGGCATCACCGTCGAGGTGGCGATGTGGTGGAACGACAGCTACCACGAGAACGTGCTGGCCTTCACCAACAACATCCCGCAGCGCGACGGCGGCACGCATTTGGCCGGATTCCGCGCCGCGCTGACCAGGCAGATCACCGGCTATGGCGAGTCCTCCGGCCAGACCAAGAAGGAAAAGGTTTCGCTCACCGGCGACGACTGCCGCGAAGGCCTGACGGCCGTTCTGTCGGTCAAGGTTCCGGATCCGAAATTCTCCTCGCAGACCAAGGACAAGCTGGTCTCCTCGGAAGTCCGGCCGGTGGTGGAAAGCCTGGTCAACGAGGCGCTGGGCACCTGGCTGGAAGAGCATCCAAGCGAAGGCAAGGTGGTGGTGGAGAAGGTGATCCAGGCGGCCGCCGCGCGCGAAGCCGCGCGCAAGGCGCGCGACATAACCCGCAAGAGCACGCTCGGCGTCACCTCGCTGCCCGGCAAGCTTGCCGACTGCCAAGAGCGCGATCCCGCGAAATCGGAAATCTTCATCGTTGAGGGCGACTCGGCCGGCGGCTCGGCCAAGGGCGGGCGCTCGCGCCAGAAC
>NZ_RZST01000739.1:0-466 GCF_003997575.1 Mesorhizobium sp. M1A.F.Ca.IN.022.07.1.1 | reverse complement strand
ATACCGGCCATCATGAAGTTCATGGAGATGAATTCGGGCAGGAAGCTTTTCTTCACGTTCTCCCAATAGCTGCCGCCCATCATCGATTTCATGAACAGCGACTGGAAGATGAACAGGCCGAAGGCAAAGCCGGCGAGGTATTCGACGATCAGGTCGAGCCACATCGGCAGGCCAAGCGTGGCGGTGACGACCGCGGCAAGGATGATCCCGGTGGCATCGCCGGCGACGCAATGGATAGTCGAGCCGACGCCCTGCTTCCAAAGGGGTTTTGTGAAGGCCTCATGCTCGCCCGGGCGCGGTTCCTTGTCGGCCAGCACGTAGAGCAGCAGCCCGAGCGGGCCCATATAGAGCGTCACAAGGATGAAGCCCCATTTCATCACCACCGGCTCGGGATTGTTGTGACACTGGTCGAAGCCGACATAGAGCGTCGACGCTCCTGCCAATGCGAACCAGGCAACGAGGAAAT
>NZ_RZST01000738.1:0-469 GCF_003997575.1 Mesorhizobium sp. M1A.F.Ca.IN.022.07.1.1 | reverse complement strand
TTCCTCGCGCAGCTTGGAGTCCAGGGCGCCGATCGGCTCATCCATCAGCATCGCCGTCGGCCGCGCGCTGGTGCGGCGGCCGATCGCCACGCGTTGCATGTCGCCGCCCGAAAGCGCAGACGGTCGCTTGTCGAGCAGGTCGGTGATCCGCAACACCCTTGCGATCTCGCGCACCGAGGTGTCGACTTCACTGCTGCTCATCCGCGTGGCCCGCAACGGAAAGGCGATGTTCTCGAACACCGTCATATGCGGATAGAGCGAGAAGGACTGGAACACCATGGCGATGTCGCGGTCTGCAGCTTTCAGATGCTGCACCGCCTTGCCGTCGATCAGGATGTCGCCCTGATCGATCGTCTCGAGCCCGGCAATCGCGCGCAGCGTCGTCGTCTTGCCGCAGCCCGACTGTCCAAGCAGCACGATGAACTCGTTGTCGGCGATGGCGAGGTTCAGATTATGGATGACCTGGACC
>NZ_RZST01000737.1:0-472 GCF_003997575.1 Mesorhizobium sp. M1A.F.Ca.IN.022.07.1.1 | reverse complement strand
AAGGAGACGACCAGCATGACCACCGCAATCGCGGTCGCATCGGCGTAACGGAATTCGGACAGGCGTATCACGATCAAGAGCGGCGCGATCTCGGAGACGTTGGGCAGATTGCCGGCGATGAAGATCACCGAGCCGTATTCACCGACCGCGCGGGCGAAGGCGAGCGCGAGGCCCGTGAGCAGCGCCGGCGCGAGCGAAGGCAGGATCACGCGAACGATGGTCTGCAAGCGGCTGGCCCCCAGGCTGCCCGCGGCTTCCTCGATTTCAGGGTCGAGATCCTGCAGCACCGGCTGCACGGTGCGGACAACGAAGGGAATGCCGATGAAGATCATGGCGACGAAGATGCCGCCCGGCGTGAACGCCACCTTGAGGCCGAGCGCGGCGAGCGGCGCCCCCAGCCAGCCCTTCTCGGCGAACAGCGCCGTCAGCGCGACGCCGGCCACCGCCGTCGGCAGCGCAAACGGCACGTCGA
>NZ_RZST01000736.1:0-487 GCF_003997575.1 Mesorhizobium sp. M1A.F.Ca.IN.022.07.1.1 | reverse complement strand
GTACCAGACCCTTTGCTTGCCGACGCCGTCGATGGTCACATCAATAAAGTGCGGCTGCTCTCGGACGTTGGGCCGGGACGTAATCTTGGCCATGCACTGCAGCCGGCCGCCCTGCCTTTGCCATCGCGGCGACAGCACGGAACTGTAATCGCCCCCGTTGTCATCGCGCGCGAATGAGCAGAAACGCCTGTCAACGGGCCGGAGAGAGGTCGACACGCATGTGGCGACACGTCCGCCCGACCCGAACGAGCTGGTGAGCGTATAGTCCTCATTGCAGTAGTACGGATCGTAGCCAGGGCGCGAGCTTTGGAACCCGACGCCGCTGCATGTGGGAAACGAGTGGCCCTTGGCAACCCAACGCCAGAGCTTTTGGACGGGCGGTCGGCACTCGGCATACTGCGTGGCACCGCCTGGATTGGAGAGGCATAGGATAACTTGGCATCCCCATTCATCAGCTCGCGCTTTACTGTCGAAAACGAGATAGCAT
>NZ_RZST01000735.1:0-491 GCF_003997575.1 Mesorhizobium sp. M1A.F.Ca.IN.022.07.1.1 | reverse complement strand
GGCCCGATGAAAATGATCGACCTCGCGCTCTCCCGGCCCGATTTCGGCAATCGGCGGGCACAGACCTGGCATCCTCGTCACGGCCGTAGCTTTCTGGCCTGGCGCCCCAGGGCTTTGCGGTTGTTGCCGTGCTGTCGGATCAGTTCCCTGACTGCTCCCGGCGAAATCCGGTGTCGCTTTGCGAAGTATTCAACCTCGTAGTCTTGATCCGCTGAGACTCGGTTGCCGTCACTGCCGCCGTATTTGGTCTTGTCGTCTTCCATTGGGGCATTCCTCCTGCCCGAAACACACCGGATCACAAACAAGATGTTCCGGCTGCGGAACACTTTGCGTTCGACCAAGTTGGGTTGCGGCGGCGCGCATCCTCCCAACCCCTATGCAAAGCCGCCGGGCGGAATCTCCGCTCTCCGCAGGCCCGCTCCTGCTCCCATCCGGGGGCGGGCCGTTCTGGCCGCTCCCTTAGAGCGCTAACGCTTTCGGCTGTTCCGCAT
>NZ_RZST01000734.1:0-495 GCF_003997575.1 Mesorhizobium sp. M1A.F.Ca.IN.022.07.1.1 | reverse complement strand
ACGCCGCTCTGCTATCCCGATGTGATCGGCAAGCAGCTTGCCCAGTCGCTCGACCGGCTGCAGACCGACCATGTCGACATTTATTTCATGCATCGCGACAATCCGGACGTGCCGGTCGGCGAGTTCGTCGATGCCATGGACCGCGAGGTCAAGGCCGGCCGCATCCGCGGCCTGTTCGGCGGCTCCAACTGGACGATGGAGCGTATGGACGCGGCGATCGCCTATGCCGAACGCACCGGCAAGCAGAAGCCGGGCGCGCTTTCCAACAATTTTTCGCTGGCCGAGATGCTGGAGCCGATCTGGGCCGGCTGCATCACCTCTTCCACCGACGATTGGAAAGCTTGGCTGACGGCGCGGCAGATGCCCAACTTCGCCTGGTCGAGCCAGGGCCGCGGCTTCTTCACCGACCGCGCCGGCCGCGACCGCACCGACAATGAAGAGCTGGTGCGGGTCTGGTATTCGGAAAAGAACTTCGGCCGCCGCGACCGCGCCATC
>NZ_RZST01000733.1:0-496 GCF_003997575.1 Mesorhizobium sp. M1A.F.Ca.IN.022.07.1.1 | reverse complement strand
GGCAAAGCGCATGCAGCTCACGCCCGGCTTCCTGTCGCGCGGCCATGGCGGTTCCTTCGCCAAGCCGCATGTCGTCGATGCGCATCACGACGCGGCCAAGCATGTCGGCGACGAGCCGCTGCTGCTTGCCGAACATGCGCCGGTCGCGGTGACGGCCAACCGCGCCGCCGGCGCCAAACTGCTGATGGCAGAGCATGGCTGCGACTTCCTGATCATGGATGACGGTTTCCAGTCGGCGCGCATCCACATCGACTACGCGCTGGTCGTGGTCGACGCGCGTTTCGGCATCGGCAATGGCCGCGTCATTCCGGGCGGGCCGCTCCGGGCCAAGATCGTCGATCAGCTGGTGTTCACCGGCGGCTTGCTGAAGATGGGCGAGGGGAGCGCCGCCGATACGGTGGTGCGCCAGGCGGCGCGCGCCGGCCGGCCGATCTTTTTGGCCCATGTCGAGCCGGCGAACCCGGCGCGCTTCGCCGGCGGGCGCTTCCTTTCCCTT
>NZ_RZST01000732.1:0-497 GCF_003997575.1 Mesorhizobium sp. M1A.F.Ca.IN.022.07.1.1 | reverse complement strand
GTTGAAGTTGTCCGATCCGACCACCTGAAAGGTTGAACCGACGTCCTTGAAGCGGATGAACATCTCATGATCATTCATGTTTTCGATCAGAGCTTCAGGGAAGGCCTCGAACAGCCGCCGCTTGCCCGTGTGAGGGTTGACCGCGGTCCAGATCGCTTTGCGCGCCTGTGCGGCCTCAGGCAGCATGTGCCAATAGGTTCCTGGCCGCTCGTAGGCGGACACGGCATGCATGTTGAGGTTCAGCTCGTCCTTACCGGCGCGGCGGTGCCAGAATAGGAGCTGGCGCTTGCAACCTTGCTCCCAGGAATCCCACGCCGGCCGCTGATACCAACGAGGCTGCCAGTCGTTAGCGGGGATCGTTACGCGGGGCATCCTTGAACTTCACAATTTTGACCGTGAGCGGACCGCCTTCGCCATCGGTAAGCGCGACCTTGCTGCCGTACTTCTTCGGCCGCAGCTTTTCCGCTATCCACTGGCGCGCGCTGATGCGCAGAGCC
>NZ_RZST01000731.1:0-500 GCF_003997575.1 Mesorhizobium sp. M1A.F.Ca.IN.022.07.1.1 | reverse complement strand
GGACAACGCATCGCCGATCTTTGCGCCGCGCCCGGCGGCAAGACGGCCCAGCTGATCCTCGCCGGCGCGAACGTCACCGCCGTCGACAGTTCAAAGAACCGGCTGGCCAGGCTGGGTGAGAACCTAAAACGCCTCGGCCTTTCGGCCGAACTGGCGCACACCGACCTGCTCGACTACCGGCCGGCGGAGCCGTTCGACGCCGTGCTGCTCGACGCGCCCTGCTCCTCGACCGGCACCGTGCGCCGGCATCCCGACGTGCCGTGGACCAAAACCATGGCCGATGTCGAGAAGCTCGCCACGCTGCAGCGGCGCCTGCTCGCTCACGCCGTCACTCTCGTCAAACCGGGCGGACGGCTCGTCTTTTCCAATTGCTCGCTCGACCCGATCGAGGGCGAGGAGCTCTATCGCGTCTTCCTTGCCGGAACTCGCGGCGTGATCGCCGATCCGATCCAAGCGGGTGAATTCGCCGGCCTCGATCCCTTCCTCACGCCCGATGGCAC
>NZ_RZST01000730.1:0-519 GCF_003997575.1 Mesorhizobium sp. M1A.F.Ca.IN.022.07.1.1 | reverse complement strand
CGATGGCGACCGTCAGCGCCGCCAGCGGCGGCAGGGAGGGCAGCGCGAACAGAAGGGCACAATAGGCGAGATAATTCACGATGCTGGTGGCGACGCCGACCCCGCCGTAACGCGCGCCCTCCTGCGCGATGCCTCGGCTCGACGGCGCAAAGGTCAAATGCCGGTTGATCTGCCAGGTGACGGTGAGCGCGAAGCCGATCGACAGCACGCGTGCCTCCAGCGGCCCGAGCGGCGTGACGGAAAGCAGCAGCCAGAGCGCGGCCGCATCGGCAACGAAGCCGGTGCCGCCGGCAAGCACGAAGCGGGCAAGCCGGACCATCAGGCGGCTCGCGAGGCCTTGCCCGGCTCCCTCTTCGGGGAGGCCTCGCCGTTGAAGCCCGCGCGTCGCTCGATGCGGCCGGCAGGGATGGAAAGATAGAAGATGCGCTTCTGTTCGGCCCGGCCGCGCGACACCGAATCGAGGATCAGCCCGGTGACCATCGCCAGCATGGACAAGAGGAGCAGGCCAACCGACAGCAC
>NZ_RZST01000072.1:0-20075 GCF_003997575.1 Mesorhizobium sp. M1A.F.Ca.IN.022.07.1.1 | reverse complement strand
ATTCCAGCTTTCGATCCGGCTGGTGCCCTCGTTGAAACAGATGCCATTCCTCCAGTCCCCGACGGAAATGCGCCGCTGGACATAGTCCGGAAACCGTTGCGGAAAGCCGTTGCCGAGCGCCCCCGCCGCTCCGCCGGCACAAAGAACAACGATCGCGAGCGCTGAAAAGGCAAAGATAGGCCCCGGGGCGGTGAAGGCCCTCTTCTGTCGAAACGGCTGCTCTACAAACTTCCAGGAGAATGCAGCCAATGCGAGGCTTGCTACCAACATCGCACCGGTCATCAAAGGATCGAGTTTTTGGAACGAAAGATAATGCGCGAACGCATTGAGCGGCCAGTGAACAAGATACAAAGAATACGAGATGAGCCCAATCCAGACCAGCGGCCGGACTTCGAGCATGCGGCTGGCGACCGTCGAGGGGGAATTTTGGCCAACATAGATCAGAAGGGCCGTTCCGATGCATGGATACAAGGCGTTGTAGCCTGGGAACGGGTCGCTCTCCGAAAGCGCGAAGAACCCGATGGCGAGAAGGCCAAATCCGGCCAACCCCACCGACTCCATCAGGAATCTGTTGCCCAACGGCGGGGGGCGTTTGAGCATGAGCAGGGCGCCCAACATGAGTTCCCAGATTCGGGTCGGCAGCAGATAGAATCCGGCGGTGGGCGCCAGCGATGTCGCCATCACCGCCATTACGAAGCTGCAGAGAATTATCGGAAGAAGTGTCGTCAGCCAGCGCTTCCCGATGTAGCGATAGATTAGGAACATCAGGATTGGGGCGAAGATGTAGTACTGCTCCTCTACGGAAAGCGACCAGGTGTGCAACAGTGGTCGAAGCGCGGCATCGATCGAGAAGTAACTTGACGTTTTCCAGAAAAAAACGTTCGACCAGAAGGTCGAGGCAGCTATGATGCTAAGACCGAATTCGCGCAGATCCGATGGCAGAAGAATGAACAATGCGGCAATGCAGGTGAGAAGCATCACAAAGACGAGAGCCGGCAGAATGCGCCGGGCACGGCGCCAGTAGAAGTTGACGATCGAAAATTGGCCGCGTTCAAGGTCATCCAAGAGGCTTCCGCTGATAAGGTAGCCGGAGATGACGAAGAAGATATCAACCCCGCTAAAGCCACCCGGGATCGCCGAAATTCCGAAATGAAAGAGTACGACCGGAAGTACAGCAACAGCCCTAAGGCCCGCGATATCGCGCCTATATTGCATCCAGCGGTTCCTTTGATTTTAGATCAGGACGAGATTGGAAGCTTTCAATCTCCGGTAGGAGTGCTGCCAAGATAAGGGCCGGTATCAGCCACCTTTATCCGTCCCGAACGTTCTGTAAGTGGCAACTGGTACAGAAGCACGATCGCCATCGCCGGACTTGACGGCCTGATTGTCGAGCAGATCGCGCGGATCGTTGACCATCACGGCCAGGTTAAATCCTGTCGAACAACCAAGCGGCTGTTTGAAGGATTCTTCATTGGGTAAGGCACCATATGAGGGACAGACCGGCGGACGGGCGTGATAGACAATCGCCTCAATTCGCACTGAGCCGGCGTCGTGTTGATCGAGCAATTGAATGTTGTCTGCTTCGATTGCCAACTGCCTGGCCTGATGGGCTACCCCTGCGCTGAGCTGGGGCGAACCGCTGATGAGGAGGTGGAGGGCATCGAATCGGCCGCGACTGGCCTTGTTTAGGAAATCACGCAAACGCTGCCGTTCGGAAGCGCGCAGGCTTTGCAACGTCAGGAGGGTGGTCTCCTCTCGGACAAGCATTGATGCCGATGGTTCGACATCAACTGGCGTAGTGCTTGTGCAGCCACTTACGCTTGGTGCCAGAGCGACAAAGAGGACTATAAAACGCAACATCATTGGACGACACTATTCGATGATGAAGCCGAGACCGCCCTGGGCGCTTGGCGCGCCCGCACGGATAGCAGCGCGGTCTCGCGGGGGACTTGCCACGGAATTCGTCGGAGCGCCCCCTCCGTTCAAAGCCGGTGCCGCCCGCTCCGTAGGTGCGCTCATCTGGTTTGGGTTGGAGCCTGGTCTTACAATGTAAGGCGTAACTAGAATGACCAGTTCTGACTCCTCTTTTTGAAACGAGGACGAGCGAAAAAGCGGTCCCAGGATCGGCATTTCTCCGAGCCAGGGAAAGGCCCTGACATCATTGTTGACGTTCCGCCTGATTAGACCGCCGATTGCGAAGCTCTGCCCACTGGCGAGTTCGACGACCGTATCGGCTCGGCGCGTGGAAACTGCCGGCACGGAAATTCCGTTGATTTGCACGGCACCTTGCGTCGACAGTTCACTGACTTCGGGCGTTACGTGAATGTTGATTTGATTGTTGCTGAGAACTGTCGGCACAAATTCCAGACTGACGCCGAAGTGACGGAATTCAACCGATACCTGCCTGTTTTCCTGCAGGACAGGAATGGGAAATTCGCCGCCAGCTAGAAAGCTGGCTTTTTCACCCGACATAGCGGTGAGGTTCGGCTCAGCCAGGACGGAAGCTATATGCTCCTTGGCGAGCGCGTCGAGAACCGCGCTGACGTTGACGACACCGTTGTCGAATCCGATTTCTGCTGTACCGCCACCCTGGGTTGAACCAGATCCAGCGCTTGCACCGCTTCCGCTTAGAACGCCCACTTTGAAATTGCCGATTTGACCGAAGGCGGACAGGTTGACGCCAAGTGACTTCATGGCGCTGCGTGAGACTTCGGCTACGCGCACGCTGAGGTTAACTTGCAGGGATCCAGCGACCTTGATGTTGTTGACGACTTGCGCTCCGTCGCCCAGATATTGCTCAGTGACTCTTTTTGCGGTGTCGGCGACCTCTGCGTCGGGCGCCGTCCCGCTAAGGATTGCGCCGCGCGGCGTATAGTTGACGCGGATGGGATAGTCGCCGACCTGCTCCCGCAACATGGCGCGTAAATCCCCGATCGGTTGCGTGACAACGATACGCAATTCGGCGAGAGGCTCGCCGTTGCCGTCCAAGGCGAATAGGCTGGTCCGCCCCGATTTCTTGCCAAAGACGAAGATTGTTTTGCTCGATGGTGCCTGAAAATCCGCGATCGTCGGGTCAGCAACAAAGATGGTCGTGGCTGGCGCGGGCAGATGAACGGTCTCCCCGAGCGAAGAGGAAAGGGTCAGCGTGGCATTGATGCTATTCGAAGCCGCACGCGGCGCGCCTTTGTCCTGCTTGTTTTGCGCCGCGACACCAAGTGGGAAAGTCACAATAAGCGCGCAGAGGAGATGGCCCAGGTAACGGGGCACTGCAGGTCTCGGAACCTTGATGGCGATCGCCCGCCAATTGAGCGCAGGGCAAGGATGTTGAAGGATCAGCAAAATAGATCTTCTTTCGATTCGACAAACTATGCGGATGACGCGTCAGTCAATTCTAGAATGTAGCCAATGCCACGGATGGTCTTGATCCGTGGCGTTGCACCTGATCTGGTCAGATGTCCACGTAAACGATAGATTCCGACTTCAAGCGCGTTGGCAGACACGTCGTCGTTGAACGAATAGAGGTGATCTTCCAACTGCGCACGGGGCACGATGCGGCCTGCCCGGTTAAGCAGATGCTCTAGAATACAGAGTTCGCGACGTGCGATCATCATTGGGTGCCCAGCAACGAAAACCTGCCGGGCGACCGGATCGAAGTTGAGATTGCCAAATACGAGCCTCAGGTCGGTCATCTGTGACGCCCGGCGCAGAATGGCTCTCATTCTGGCGATAAGCTCATCGGTAGAGACGGGTTTGAGCAGAAAGTCGTCCGCACCACCGTTGAAGATCGCAATTCGCTTATCGAGATCGTTAAGGCTGCTCATAATGACGGCAGGAACTGAATGCCCGTGGGTCCTCAACTGCCTCAGCCAACCCAAGCCATCGCCATCTGGCAGAGCCAATTCCAGCAGGAGAATTTCATAGCTGGCGCAAGAAAATGCACTCGAGGCCAGTTCCAGAGTACCAACGACATCAACGACGAAGCCGCCATCCCCGAGCGCAAGTCGCATGGCGCGCGCAAGATCCGCATGATGATCCACGAGCAGCGTTCGCATTTCATCTCCTATCGAAGAGAGACGCGTCACCGGCGGCCATCTGATCGGAGCACACGGCGCACAACTCGTCGCATCTCTCGGAACAGGTCCGAGTTGGAGGGACATGCAAGTCGCTCGGTGGCAATAGGCGCGGGTGAGGACCAACTGACGGGCTCAAATACGCCGGTCGGCGAACCCACGACGCCAGCAACCCGCGTGCGATTTCTCGTTGCATCATCTCTCCTACGTGCAGCCCCTGCGCTCGCAAGGCAGCGTCGCGGCCCAGAGCCCGATTCCCACAGAGGGTAGGGTTAGCTTTCGAGAAACTGATTGAACAAATCGATTATTTGGATCGAATGCATCCACGGTATGGATGCAGCGCCGCATCTTCAACGACTGCGGCTTCCTGATGGATTGTTGTGTCTGTCGTGCTCTGCTATTTCGCTGTCCTTCAAGGCTGGCGAGTCTGGTGGAACCTGCGCGTCATTGGCTGTGGTAGCTTGATGCTCAAAAATGGAGCGCCCCGCGGAAAGCCGCTCTCAGATTTCCAAAAAGCCTTGCTGGTCCAAAAGAGCACTTCGCATCTCGACACCAAAATGGGCGAGGAAAACTGACGTCTGACAGGGATGTGTATGCAACAGCCGATTTGCGGCACCAGGAAACGACCGCGTTCAGGCTGGAGATCGACGACCAACGGCTCCTCGATTTCCGCATTCAGGCCACGACGATCGACCGCTTTCCAAGCTCTTCCTGTGCGGGCGGATGCCGGCAAACAGCAGCACAGGGTCAGGGAAACCGCGAGCGGGCCTGCTTGATCGCCATGATCACATTGCCGCTGTTGCGCGTGCGGACCGGAATGCATTCGGTCCAGCCGGTGGCAATTTCGGTCAGCACCATCGTCTGCACGAAGCTCCCCGACCAAGACGTGCCCGAATGCGCTCAACAAAGCCGGGCGGCGGATCTTTCCAATCGCCGAGGTGCGGGCTTGCACCGAGCGGCGAACTGCCGAACTCATTCCTGCCCGGCGGCGCTGGCCGCCGCGAGCGACGATGCGGACCTCAGCCGCTCCGAAGCCTCCCACAACACGATGAGCGCCTCGCGGACATCGCTGCCGTAACAGCGGCTGCGGCTCTTGCTCGCAGACGGCCTCTGCTCACGACGGTTCATAAGACGGATCGCGCGCGCTTGCGATAATAGCCGATTACCGCCCCGAACTCATTCAGAATGCGCCGCTTGTCAACGCCGCGATAACGCTCCACGATCGCCGCTTCAGTTCCGACCGTGTCGCCATGCTGAGCCGCGCCATACTTCCCCCGAACCGGAATGGCACGACCTGTCCAATGCGGCTCGTTGCCTTCGTTAATTCGCTGACCGGAAAGGTACCGGAAGTCGTCTAACGCATCTTACCCGCTGAAACGGCGGCAACACCTCGACCTCAATCGCAGATCTTAGGAAATAGACGATCGCGTGGGGGCCTGTGAGCATCCGTTCACCGGATTTCCGTCATCGGCTGAGGCGAATTGCCACCATCGACCGTTATCGGATGGGCCGCGATACGTCGCCGTATCATGATTAGGGGGCGCACCTAGCGGAGCCATAGCTCTCCACCCAGCCATGTTCCCCTCGTTGGAAGATGTCCGGCGGACCAGAGGGGTGCTGTCCCGTCAGCTTTTCCTGAAGAGCGGCCAAGGCAATCCCTACCAATCCATCACCACCTTCCCCGAATTGCCGCTCTTCATCGCCTCGAAACCGTCGAGGTAGTCATCGACCCCGATGCGGTGTGTGATCAGGCCCGACACGTCGAGAGGACCCTGCACCAGCGCGATCATCTTGTACCAGGTCTCGAACATCTCGCGGCCGTAGATGCCCTTGAGATGCAGCATCTTGAAGATGACCTTGTTCCAGTCGATCTCGAAGCCGGTCGGCGCAATGCCCAGAATGGCGATCTTGCCGCCATTGTTCATGGTATCGATCATGTCGCGGAAGGCGGGGGCTGCGCCCGACATTTCGAGGCCGACGTCAAACCCCTCGGTCATGCCGAGCGCCGGCATGACGTCGCGCAGCTTTTCCTTCGAGGCGTCGACGACATGCTGGACGCCGAGCTTTTTCGCCAGTGCCAGCCGCACCGGGTTGATGTCAGTGATGACCACTTTGCGCGCACCGACGCATTGGGCGACGAGCGCGCCCATGATGCCGATCGGCCCGGCGCCAGTCACCAGCACGTCCTCGCCGACCAGATCGAAGGACAATGCGGTGTGGACGGCATTGCCCAAGGGATCGAAGATCGCGGCAATCTCATCGGGCACATCGTCGGGGATCGGCACGACATTGTGCTGCGGGATCGCCAGATACTCGCCGAACGCGCCCGGACGGTTGACGCCGACGCCGAGTGTGTTGCGGCACAGATGCCCTCGCCCGGCGCGACAGTTGCGGCAATGGCCGCAGACGATGTGGCCTTCGCCCGATACACGCTGGCCGACCTTGTATTCGGTGACCGCTGCGCCGAAATCGGCAACGGTGCCGACGAATTCATGGCCCGTCACCATCGGCACCGGCACCGTCTTCTGCGCCCACTGGTCCCAATTGTAGATGTGCACGTCGGTGCCGCAGATCGCCGTCTTCTTGATCTTGATCAGCACGTCGTTGGGGCCGATTTCCGGCACCGGCACCTCTTCCATCCAGATGCCCGGTTCGGCCTTGGCCTTCACAAGCGCCTTCATCATGTTCGACATCAGGATTTCCCTATTCCGTGATTGCGCTTCTGGCGAGATAGCCTGCACAACGGGAAGGTAGGCCACTAACTCGTTTGAACGTCCGGAATGGTCAGCCCCGCCTGCTCGGCCTCGCGGCGCAAATTCTGACGGGGCCTGGGGCCGATCTGCTGGATCACCAATCCGGCTGCCAGTGAGCCAAGGTCGCCGCAGGTCTGCAAGTCACGGCCTTGCGTGTAGCCATGCAGGAAGCCGGCGGCATAGAGATCGCCGGCGCCCGTCGTGTCGATCAGCTCCTTGATGGCGGTCGCCTTGATCACCACGGTCTCGTCGCCGCGCACGATCACCGAGCCTTTTTCCGATCGGGTCACGGCGGCGATGCGGCAATCCTTGCGAATCTGCGCCAGCGCTTCGTCGAACGACGCCGTCTGGTAAAGCGATTTGATCTCGTGGCTGTTGGCAAAGACGATGTCGACGGTACCCGAACGCATCAGCTCGAGGAACTCGTCGCGGTAGCGGTCGACGCAGAACGAATCCGACAGGGTCATCGACACTTCGCGGCCTGCCGCGTGCGCCAGCATCGCCGTCTGGCGGATTGCTTCCTTGGCGCGCGGCGGATCCCACAGATAGCCTTCGAAATAGGTGACCTTGGCGCCAGAGGCCTTGTCCGCCTCGACATCCTCAGGCCCGAGCTCGACGCAGGCGCCGAGATAGGTGTTCATCGAGCGCTCGCCGTCGGGCGTGACGAAGATCATCGAGCGCGCCGTCGGCGGTTCACCCTTGAGCGGCGTGGTGTCGAAGGCGACGCCTTGCGCATGGATGTCGTGGGCGTAGATTTCGCCCAGCGCATCGTTGGAGACCTTGCCGAAGAAGGCGGCGCGGCCGCCAAAGCTGGCGACGCCGGCCGCCGTGTTGCCGGCGCTGCCGCCGGAGGCCTCGATCGCCGGACCCATGCGGCTGTAGAGCAGCTCGGCGCGCCTTGTGTCGATGAGGTTCATCGCTCCCTTGATGATGCCGTTGGTCTCGAGGAATGCCTCGTCGCACTGGGCGATGATGTCGACAATGGCATTACCGATGCAGAGCACGTCATAATCCGCATCAAAATCTCCGCCAAAAACCCGAGCCGGCTTCTTGCCATGCCGGCCGGGCGTGGTCTCGCGAGTTGAAATGGGTTGCCGCATGCGCTTGATCCAGCCGCCCTCACGCAGCTGCCGGTCCTGCTTCACGCAGCAAATCGTCAGCTTTGTCCGTCTTCTCCCAGGTGAACTCAGGCTCTTCACGCCCGAAGTGTCCGTATGTCGCCGTCTTGCGGTATATCGGGCGTAAGAGATCAAGCATCTTGATGATGCCTTTCGGTCGGAGATTGAAAACCTCGAGAACAAGGCGCTCGATCCTTTTTTCCTCGATCCTTGCGGTTCCGAAAGTATTGACCATGACAGAAACCGGACTGGCCACGCCGATCGCGTAGGCAAGCTGAACCTCGCAGACCTCCGCAAGGCCGCTGGCAACGATGTTCTTCGCGACATACCGGGCGGCATAGGCCGCCGAGCGGTCAACCTTGGATGGGTCCTTGCCCGAAAAGGCACCGCCGCCGTGACGCCCGGTCCCACCGTAGGAATCGACGATGATCTTCCGTCCTGTGAGGCCGCAGTCGCCGGCAGGCCCACCGACCACGAACCGCCCTGTTGGGTTGACCAGAAATCTGATCCCCGAAGTATCCAGGTGGGCCGGCAGGACCGGTTTTATGATCTCCTCAATGACGCCTTCGCGGACCGTGGCTTGTGAGACCGCTTCGTCATGCTGCGTCGACAGGACTATGGTATCCAGCGCCACCGGGCGGAGCCCTTCGTAGCGTACGGACACTTGAGATTTCACGTCCGGACGCAGCCAGCCAAGCTGTCCCGCTTTCCGGACCTCGGCCTGTCTTTTCGTCAAATGGTGAGCGAGTTGGATCGGCAGGGGCATCAATGTATCCGTCTCGTTGCATGCGAATCCAAACATGATGCCCTGATCCCCTGCCCCCTGCCCGAGATCCTGCCCTCGTCCTTCATCAACGCCCTGGCTTATGTCGGGCGACTGCTCGGTGAGGGCCAGAACGACGGCGCAACGTCGACCATCAAAGCCAATCGCATCATCGTCGTAGCCAATATCGAGTATCGTATCGCGGGCGACTTGGCTGTAATCGATGTGGGCATGGCTGGTGATCTCGCCAGCCACAACGACCATCCCCGTCTTCACCAACACTTCACAGGCGACGCGCGCCTTCGGATCGGTGCGCAGGACCGCATCGAGAATGGCATCGGAGATGTTGTCTGCCATCTTATCGGGGTGTCCCGCGCCGACGGATTCGGAAGAGAACACGAACTGCCTGGTCATAAAAATGCCCTCGCTTCAAGTGCTGGAGTTAGTGAGGAGTTTCTGGATTGGGGTGGCTTATCGGTCGGGGATGCCGGGAACATCGAACGCAGTGCAGAAGTCGGCAACGTCTCTTCGTACGCTCGCATGAACTTCCTGGTCATCGGGCTGGCGGCAGACCGAGTCGATGAAAGCGGCGATCTGCACCATCTCCGTTTCGCGCATGCCCATGGACGTCACCGCTGGCGTCCCTAAGCGGATGCCGCTTGTCAGCGCCGGATGCCGCCGGTCGCCCGGGACCATATTGAAATTCGCAATGATGCCTGCACGCGATAAGCGCTCCGCATAGGCTTTGCCTGACAGCGGCCGGTCCCGAAGATCAAGGATCAGCATGTGATTGTCAGTGCCCCCGGTGACGAGTTCATAACCTCGCTCCAGAAGCGCCTGGGCCAGAGCCTTGGCGTTGTGGACGATCTGCTGACCGTAGACACGAAAGGACGAGTTCGCTGCTTCCTGCAAAGCGACGGCAAGCGCGGCGATAGTATTCATATGCGGTCCGCCTTGCAGAAGAGGGAACACGGCGCGGTCTATACGTTTGGCCAGATTGTGTTTGCTCTTCGGATGATGGAGGGGCTGATAACGGTCTTCATTCCTTGATAAAATGAAGCCACCCCGGGGACCGCGGATCGACTTGTGAGAGGTGCTGGTGACCACATCGCAATGGGGCACGGGGTTCGGATGCACTCCTGCGACAACCAGGCCGCTGATGTGGGCGATGTCAGCCACCAGATACGAGTTCACCTCCGAAGCAATTTCGGCCATTGCCGCGTAGTCAAAAATACGCGGATAAGCAGTTCCGCCGACCCAAATTAGCTTCGGGCGTTCCCGCTTGGCGGTCTCGCGCAAGTGGTCATAGTCAATTTGCTGTGTCTTTTCGTGCAGCCTGTACGGGACGCGCTGATAATCGCTGCCGGAAAAATTGACGGACCAACCGTGAGTCAGATGGCCGCCTTCGGGTAAAGGCAAGCCCATCACTTTGTCACGGGGGCTCAAAAGCGCGCGATAGACAGCCTGGTTGGCTGGCGAGCCTGAATAAGGCTGGACGTTGGCGTGTTCACTGCCAAATAGCGCTTTCAGGCGCTCGATCGCGAGGGTCTCAAGCTCATCGACGATCTCGTTTCCGGCGTAGTAGCGCGCACCGGGGTATCCCTCGGCATACTTGTTGGTGAAAATCGACCCGGTCGCTTCCAACACCGCCGAGGAGGCAAAGTTCTCGGAGGCGATCAGTTTGAGAGTTGTCCGCTCCTGGCGCTCCTGTCTTAGAAGCAGTTCGCGAACGCGGGAGTCGACGGCGGCTAAGTGAGGCCGCCCGTAAGTGTCGGGCTGCGCGATGGCGCCGCCGGCGGAGTTATCCATGGTAGTCGCGCTCCATTTGGACTGATCTATTTCACGATCAAGCAGGCGGTCCCTTCAACCGCGCGTCTTGTATTGCTTCCAGGCGTTGTAGGTCTCTTTTATGATGACCATCATCGTGGGGCAGGAGATCGACCACCAATTGAGCCAGCCCGCCATCCTTGCCTCCTGCTTGCATATGGTACGAAGACTGCGGACGTTGTTCGTTGCAGCAAAGAAAGTTGGCTCTGACCAGCCGCCGGACGTGGCGTCGAACCTGCTCGCGAGGCAGACTGGTAATATCGGCCAGCTCGCCGACGGTTAGATCCGCATGCGCGCAAAGGCCCAGGATTCGAAGGCGATCAAGATGCGCTGCCGTCCTTACGCGATTTACCAGTGTCAACATTGGTTGGCATCAACCCGGACGGGATGCAGCAAGCCGCTAGCCCTTCTATCCCCATCAATCCGCATGAGATCTCTTCTCGTCATTTGCTGTAAATCCGCTGGTATGGATGCTAATGGAAGATGGATCACAGTCCTTTCTACGACTAAGACGCCAGATATTGGGGCTAATGTACCACCTGACAGGAGACTACGCTCACGAACATTATGTGAATTTTTTTTAACGTTGCTGAGAATCAAGGGTGAGGTTTGGCGAATGTCTCGCCGTCGACTGTCGAATCCTGCCCGACGGGATTATGGGGTGCGTAGCCTGCTTGTCCTTTCCACATGACCAGCGACGATGGGGCGAAGGCGGCAGACATAGCTCTGGAGCATGCTGCGGTGTCTTTGGCCTGAAGCCGAGGAAGGCGGACCGTGGCTTCCGCGCCGCTGCCGGGAGCCCCCGAACAGGCCAAGTGGATCAGCCGGGTGTTGCCGTCATAGAGCGTGAGACCCAAAGCTGGCCAGCCGCGCCCTGAGGCTGACGCACCGCTCAGCGTCCACCTTGCTCTCGAAGCCCATCGGCATAGCGCCGATAACGACTTGACCGCGTGCGTGTCGACGAGCGATCGGTGAGCGCAAGGATCGAGGGTGCAGTGCAGGATAATGCTGTTTTAAATCAGCGCTGTTTTCAGCCGACTGCCTTGAGCGTGGGCACAAGGATATAGGCCGCAGGAGATCATCGTCTGGCTGTTCGGGAGGCCGCCCTGGGCGCGCGACAGCCGTTCCTTCGGCTGCGCCAGCTCCGCCACCATCCGCGCCGTGCCTTCCGGAGACCATTCCCGCTGCCGGCCGGCGCCCGTGAAAACCTCGACCCGGCGCACCGGCTCGAGATGGCTGGGCTCAGCGTAACTCTGAAGTCGTCATATACCGAAGCCTTCACAGACTTCGGACATCTCCCTCACAGTCCGATCAAGATGGCGTCAGGAACACCGCTTGCGTTGATGCGGATGAACCCCTGCTTGTGCCACAATGACCCTTATCTCAGCGCGCGAGCCAAAGCTTCCGCGCAAGGCGACGGCTAGGATAAGGCAATGCCGACGAAGGGCACATTGCTTGCCACACTCTGGAATGATGGCATGCTCGGAAGGCCTAGGTTTTGCTCAGGGCCGCCTGCAAGGCGCGCTTGGAGGTTATTCACATAGCCTTCTGCGTAGTCCTGCGCCGTCGAGACCGAAAGATCAATGCCTGCCGCCAAGGCCTCTTCCATCAGGTGCTTTACGAGCCCATTTCGAATGGCCAGCTTGACCTCGGGGCCTGCGATAAGGCCGATCGCCTGCGCGGCCATATTGAGGCCAGCTTCCTCCAGCGCTCGCTTCATATCGCCTCCGTTAATGGCCGTACGCAGGAGATTGGCTGCTTGCGACTCAGCCTCGAGAACCATCGAGGCAAGATCGGCTACTTGTCCGAGGCCCGGAATGAAGCTGAGCAGTCCCACCGCCGTTGCCGCCAAGTCGAGCACTTTCGTCTCGATTTTGAGCACGGAGTCGACGACGTGCATGACGGCCCCGCCGTTCTTTTTGGCTGACTTAATGTCAGGCTGGTCCATCAGGCCCATCTTCATGTCCGCGACGGCATTCTGCTCTTCTGCGGTTTGGGCGCCGTGGGTGATTGGCTGCTGAACGTTGCGGTTCGCAGACGACATGTTTGTGCAAAAATGGGCAAAGTCTTTTTTGCTGATATTGCCGGAATCAACCGTATGCCCGCCGCCAAAGTCGAAGAATTTATGATGGGTCTTATAGCCCGTGATCGAATTGTTCAGGAGGCCAAACAAAAGAGGATCTGAAAGGAGCTGAGAGGCTGCTTCCCGCACTTTCGGATCAAGGCTCTTGTCGTCTTTCATTTTCGCCAGTTTGTCGCGAGTCAGAACACCGCTTCCAAAGAACGTGTCCTGATGGTCCTTGATCATCTCGACCGTATTCAGCTCAGTTTGCGTGAGGCTCATCGACGATGAGGCGACTTGCAGGAAATCCTCTTTGTGCATCTTCCCTTTCGAGCCACCGCACAACTGGTTCCAAGCATCGGGGTGATCGAGGAAATATTGCGCCGCCGCAATGACCTGGGGCGGAAATTTGCCGTTTTTCGATTCGCCGCCGACCATTTTCTTGAACTCATCCAGACTCAGGTCCTTGGACAGATTTTCGGAGTACCGGTAAAACTCCCGCAAGGCATCGCTCAAGGTCATGACCGAAGGCTGCAAACCTCCGCTGCCGTCGGATGGTATGTAGTTCTGCTCGTAGCTTTGCGCTTGGGCTTCCTGAAATGCAGCAACTTGTGGGTGGTGGTTTGAAAATCCGGCCAAGTCCTTGGCGTTGATCTTGCCTCCACAGCGGCCGTCGCCCTGCGAGCCAATCGCATAAAAAAGTCCCGAATCCTGCTGCAGTCCCTTGATCGCCGCTTTCAGATCCGGTGGCGTAGAGGGATCATTGGCTTTCTCGGTCAACGACTTCCAACTAAGCGGGCATTGGTCCTTGTGACGGTTGAGTACCGCAACAATCTGCAACTCAGCCGTGGTCAGCGACCCACCGTTCCACGTGATTCCGGGGCTCGGCCTGGGAGCCGGCTCGATCTTCGGGGTGACGCGGAGCAGATGTTGGGCTTCAGTCGCCTTGGAGCGTTGCGATTGGTCCTCCTTGAGAGCCGCCCTCATATGTGGCGGCAGCAGATCCAGTGGGTGTTGCTCCAAGCCCTTCAATGTCGATTCGACATCCGGTGCCAGATGGCCCAAAGGGTCCTGCCGCAATTTATCCATTGTCGAATCAAGATTCGACGTTGGCAGATCCCCTTGCGCGAAAGAGCCGGGCTTGTTTGCCAGCACACAAGTGGACAGCATCGCTTCGAAGCACGATGCACTTTGCTGATGCTGGGTCGCAAAATGGGAAACTTTCAGGCCCGGCCAACCCCTTGCGGACTGTAGCGAATTTGAGCGGTAGAAAGTTGAAAGATTGCTGGCCGACATTGTGCATCCTCAGACGTGACGTTGAAATCCCCACAAGAGACCCCGACAGAAGATCCCTTGCGTTTCACAAAATTCGACAATTCCAAGCGTCGGCAGGTCACGAATGCGCCTGCCCTGCCTTCAATTGCTGTGTTCCGGGCCGGCTCCAAGGTTCGGTCCAACACAATGGCCGGAGTCACCGCGAGAGCTGCCGGGACTCATCATGAGCGGATTAGCTTTCGAGAAACTGACGAGTTTGCGAAGAGTTCACAAAGGGGTAGCCGCAGTCATGTTCTTCAGAGCTGCGGCAAATCCTCAATGTTCATTTCTTGCCCAGCTCAGGCTTCCCGCCAACGCTATCCTGTTGTGGGATGTCAGAAGAATAAGAAGCATCCGGTCGTCCGTCGCGAACGACCGTAGTGGAGGAGCCGCGAAACAAGATCAGCACTGATTCCTTTGGCGTGGCCGCTATGTGAGTCTGCGCCTGCGCCTCCGCCACCAAGCCGTTAAAGGTCTGCTCCACGAGTGCGACGAAGCGCGGTGGACCGGAAACGAAGACGAGGCCATTGCCTGGCACGGGTTTGACCACATAGCGCTCGTCGGAGATATCAAGCTTGTCGAGAGCCCCCTTGAACGCATCGAAGCGAATCGACGTCATCAAAAGCATTCGAGTTTGCGATTCTTGTGCAGCAGACACATAGAGCACAAGGCCGTCATAGTACCATTGGAGACCGTAAAGGTTCGTCAAGCGGTCGAGGAACGCGCGCGGTGGCAAATCAGGCATACGTCCGCGAATTCGCCCCTTCACCGCAGGACTGATGTTGACCCTGATATTCAGGTTGTTGCCGAATTCCTGCAACGCTGCAGCGAGTTCCTGATCCAGAACCGTGTATCTATAGGGTGTCGCCGGAAGGGACAGCGGGACTGCGTGCGCCGGGTGAATCCCGGTGGACAGAAAAAACCCGGCACAGAGAAGTCTCAAAACATGCAGGGTGACGGGTTGGATAAGCGTTCTCGGCATGTCGCACTGATAAACCAAACGCTGAAATCATCACAAGTGACTAAATTGCCGAAGAGATTTTAGATGTCGAAATGACGCCGCCGTTAGTCAGCTTGTTGTCAGCTTGCCCCCCTAGGAGTGTTGCGCCGACACCGGGTGATGAATGGGCGGGGCCCGCCCGGTCAGAGAGAGCAACCGAGTCCTTACATGATGATGCCTGTCACGTCGATCTCTGCCACTCTAACGGCTGGCCTCCCCAGGGTCGGATCACCGTCGATTGTCGAGCAGGCCCAGTTTGAGCGCGCCTTAGGGCATGCAGCCGACTCGCTGAAAAACAATGCCGCCGCGGAGCCAGCGAGTGCGGCGCCAGTTGCTGCGGCGATGGATGTTCAGCGCGCGGCTGCGCCGACGAGCGGCATGGGCGATCGCGTGTTGCAGACGATTTCCTCCCTATATCCACACAACACTGTTTCCTTCCCCGCGCTCGACCATGACATAGCCCTTTCGAAGGGCGCTCTACCGGGACCGGCGCAGAAGCTTCCCGTCGCAGGTGAGGCGGGAACCGGAATCTCGGGCATTCCTCAACAAGGGCAAGACTTCGAAACGATGATGGCTGGTCTTCGGGATGTTTACAACGGCGTCACCCAGGTGGCGCTTATCTCCAAAGGCGTCAGCGGCGTCACATCATCCGTGAATAAACTTTTGAAGGAAGGCTGAACCGCGCGCATGATTGGCTTGGCCGAGGGCGAAATCATGCGTGGCCTGTCAGGGTGGCGGTCGGTTAGACTTGTCATGCTGCTAGTTCTCGTCGCCCTCAGTGCTTGCAAAACCGACCTCTACACGCAATTGCAAGAGCGTGAGGCAAATGAAATGCTCGCACTTCTTGAAGACAACGGGGTCGCCGCGATCCGGGTGGTCGCCAAGGATGGGACCAGCACGATCCAGGTTGACGAAAAGCTGCTCGCCTTCTCAATCAACCTTCTGAACGCCAAGGGGTTGCCGCGCCAATCCTTCAAGAACCTCGGTGAGATATTCCAAGGATCAGGCCTGATTGCCTCGCCGACCGAGGAGCGTGCCCGTTACGTGTATGCCCTGAGCGAAGAGTTGTCGCGGACGATCAGCGATATCGATGGCGTTTTTTCTGTACGTGTTCACGTCGTGCTGCCGCATAACGACCTTGTGCGAGCCGGCGCCACGCCATCCTCGGCCGCGGTGTTTATCAGGCACGACGCCAAAACAAATGTCGCGGCTCTGCTGCCAAAGATAAAGATGCTGGTAGCCGACAGCATCGAAGGCTTGTCCTACGATAAGGTGGAAGTGGTTTTGGTGCCGGTAGAACGGTCCGCACACGAGCAACGGCCCGATCCGACTGCTGTTTTGCCACAAGCATCAACACCTCTTCCTGCGCCAATTCTGGCGACCGTGACAGGTTTTGCCGCAGCCGTATTCGCAGTGGCCTGTTATCTCTTGGTCAGCGTTGCTACGCGTCGGCGCAAGCAATCAACCGGCGTTTCCAAGGTCGAGGGGCGCCGGGATGCTTCTGCTGTCGAGGCCATTCGCAAAAGAATGCCTGCAATTGGACGTGGGTGACATCTCATTGCCAATGCCTATACAGACCGCCCGACCTGATGGTCCGCACCAATTGCGTTTTCCGGGCGCGAGCGAGCTTGCGGCTTCGGCCCATCCGACCCGTCTAGCGGCGCGTCTTGATCCAGCGTTATCGGCAGAAACGTTAGTGAAGTTGCAGAAGTGTTCCAGACTGCATCCAAGGCTGGCAGAATTGCTGGGCAACTATGACGTGGATCTGAACCACATCGGCTGCAGGCCGGACCTTCTACGCGGGCACGATCCATATCGAGCTGCCCTTCTTGCTGGTAGTATCTGGCATGCCCGTTCGCTGGTCGCGTTTGTCTCTCAGCCTGAGCTTGCCATCCTTGTTAAACGCATCGGCGTGGATGCACACGCATTCGGAATCCGACACCTGCTGCATGCCGTTGAGAACAGACTGATCGCGGACCCAGAAAAACTCGCTCAGCAAATCGAATACGATGGACATGCATGTCTTGGGGCTTGGCTCCAGGACAGTTCAGCGACCGAGCGTAACCGCGTGCTTCTTCGGTTGCCCGAGGGGACTGCCGCGGAGACTCCAGCACCTGAGCATTGGACCGCCGCCGGCCAATTGCTTTCACTTGTACTAGCTCATTTTGAGACAGAGACCCCGGTGAAATGACAGCCGAACTTTCCGAGGGGCCAATAGCGCCGCAGATGCGTCCAATCGGACCACTGATACCCGCGAGCGAGCTCGAAACCTGGCACAGCGCCGCGCAAGCGCTTGCCGCGGCAGAACGGCATCGGCAGCGCGTTCGAAACTGGGCACGCGCCGTTTACCAGCGGGCGTGGGTGCGCGGCCACATGGAGGGCTCGAATGCAGGCACCGAGGAGATGGCAGGGCTGATTGCGGAGACAATCTCCGAAATCGCGCGACGAAAGGCGGCTCTGGAGCAGGAATTGCCGCAGCTCGTGATGGAAATATTGAGCGATCTTATCGGCGCTTTCGATCCGGGCGAGCTACTGGTGAGGGCTGTTCGTCACGCCATAGAGTGTCAATACAGCGGCGCCGAAGTTTGCCTTCATGTTTCTCCCATGCAAGTCGACATGCTTGCACGAGAGTTTGCTCGATGCGACGGCCAGGATGGTCGACCAAGGGTGCGGATCGAGCCCGACCCGACGTTGTCGCCGCAACGGTGCGTGCTGTGGAGCGAGTACGGCAATGTCGACCTGGGACTTGACGCCCAGATGCGCGCGCTGCGCCTTGGTTTCGGGACGCTATGTGAAAAAGGCGAGCTATGAGAAAGCCCGTCCCAGAACATAACGCTGACGCCGACACTCGAGCTCTCGTTCCAGCAATCTCGTCTTTGAGGGCTGCGGCCAAGCGAATTGACACGCGTGCGGTGCGCGGTCGGATCACGCGGGCTATCGGCACACTGGTTCATGCCGTCTTGCCAGATACTCGTATTGGGGAACTTTGCCTCCTAGAGGACCCGCGAACCGGGCTGTCGCTCGAGGCCGAGGTGATCGGCCTGTCGGGTGATGGTGTATTGCTGACACCGATCGGGGACTTGGTGGGCCTATCCAGCCGCGCAGAGGTCGTGGCCACTGGCCGAATGCGTGAGGTGCCCGTCGGCGGCGATTTGCTCGGTCGCGTGATCGACAGTCGTTGCCGCCCATTGGACGGCAAAGGCGAAATCAAGACCGTCGAAACTCGGCCCCTGCATGGCAGAGCCCCCAATCCGATGACGAGGCGCATGATTGAGCGGCCATTCCCGCTTGGGGTCCGTGTCCTCGATGGTCTGCTGACGTGCGGCGAGGGCCAGCGGATCGGGATTTATGGCGAGCCAGGTGGTGGCAAGTCGACGCTGTTGTCACAGATCGTAAAGGGTGCCGCCGCTGACGTCGTCATAGTGGCGCTCATAGGCGAACGTGGACGGGAAGTTCGTGAATTCATCGAAAGGAATCTTGGTGAAGAGGGCCTTCTCCGTACGGTCGTCGTGGTTGAAACCTCCGACCGCTCGGCGGTGGAGCGTGCGCAATGCGCTCCAATGGCGACTGCGCTCGCGGAATATTTTCGCGATCAGGGCCTACGCGTTGCTCTCATGCTGGATTCGCTGACGCGCTTCTGCCGCGCTATGCGCGAAATAGGCCTTGCTGCGGGTGAGCCGCCGACGCGACGGGGCTTTCCTCCTTCCGTTTTTGGCATGCTGCCAGGCCTGCTCGAGCGCGCCGGCATGGGTGAGCGGGGCTCAATCACGGCCTTCTATACGGTGCTTGTAGAGGGTGATGGCACGGGTGATCCAATCGCCGAGGAATCGCGTGGTATTCTCGATGGCCATGTCATCCTCTCACGCGCTATTGCGGCGCGATCGCATTTCCCCGCTATTGATGTGCTGCAGAGTCGCAGCCGCGTCATGGATGCAGTCGTTTCGGGGACACATCGCAAGGCAGCATCCATTTTCCGCGAGCTCCTATCGCGCTATGCCGAGACCGAGTTCTTGATCAATGTTGGCGAATACAAGCCAGGTGGAGATCCCCTGACTGACCGGGCCGTCGCGTCAATCGACGAACTGAGGGAGTTTCTGCGCCAGAGCGAAGATGACGCGTCAGATTTCGAGGAGACGGTCGCATGGATGTCGCGTCTGACCGCGTGAACTGGGTTCAGTCTTCGAGGTTACGGCTTCTGAAGGAAATGCAAGAGCGTCGTGCCCTTGGCGAGCTGTCCAAGAAGGAAGCCCAGCGCGATGTGGCCGCCTCAGCCGTACAAAATGCCGCTAGGGAGCTTGCAATGATACAGCAACATTGTTCAAGAACAGAAGCAGCGCTCTATCAGCATCTGATGTCACTCGACAACTTGTCTAGCGCAGCGCTCGACCGTCACCGCCTTCACACTGAACAGCTTGCCGCTGAGATCACTTCCAGACGGCAGATGCTTGATGATGCCCAAATCGCTCAAGAGGAGGCTGAGATGGCGGCGTCCAGGACGAGGGAGCTATGGGTCATATGTTCGGCGGCAAGGGACAAATGGCAACAAATCGAGGACGACGTGCGGCGCGCCGTCGAGACTCATTCGGAGGCCGCAGCCGAGATCGAGGCCGACGACGAGATACTGCTGAAATATGCGAGGGGGTCGCTTGCCTAAATGCCGCGCAACCGGATCCGACAGTCGCAAGAGGTCGTCCGAATGACACGACCGTGCAGTCTTTGATAGCCGCTGCGGTCACACCCGCCATGTTCGAACCAGTTCTGAAACTGTCCCGCACGGTTGTCTCGTGGCTCAATGATACAGCAGCGCCCCGCACGCCGTTTCAAAGCCGGATCAACGAGGTGCCGCTATCGGTGCGAACGGCAGGGCTTGTCTGGCAGCAGGAACCTGCTGCCATTCCGATGCTTGACTGCGTCTGGAGAGTGGGAGCCGAAACGGTCATCTTGTCGCTGTCGCGCCCGCTCGTAGAGGAGTTCATCACGACAGTGCAGAACGGCTTGGCCTTCCCTTCCGAGCCAACTGCTTCGCTTATTCTCGAACTCGCTCTTGAGCCGCTTGTCACTCGACTGGAGGAGACGACGCGTCTGAACGTGCAACTCGTGCGCGTATGCGAAGCCACGATGCTGGCTCCTCATCTTGAACTCGACATCATTTTCGGCGCGGTCAAGGG
>NZ_RZST01000729.1:0-524 GCF_003997575.1 Mesorhizobium sp. M1A.F.Ca.IN.022.07.1.1 | reverse complement strand
GGGGAGGGGACGTGCTTTGCGTCTTCAACGAGGCCTATGACCGCGTCGGCATCAATCCGGATACCAACACGACCTCACCATCGGTCGCGCGCCTCGTGCGGACCGACGCCGACGCAACGCGATAGGAAGTTATCATGACACAGGAAAACGAAAGCCGGATTCCGGGCGAGCGGGCCGAAACCATCGCGGGCAGGCGGATCGACAACAATCCAACGCTGAAGCGAGGCGCCGTGGCGCTGGCAGTGGTCGCCTTTGTTGCCTTCGCCTTGTGGTCCATGAGCGGAGAAAGGACGCCGTCGGACACGACGAAGCCGGAGCGGGTGGTCATTCGCCAGACGACGAACTTCGAGCCGGCCAAGGAGAAAGTGGAACCGGTCCTGGCCCGCCCGGAAGTGAAGCTGCCGACCCCTGTCGTGACCGAGGAGGCCAAGGAACAAGACCCGCTGCTTGACTCGGCACGTCGCGCGCCCGTTATGGCTTATAGCGGCGGGCAGAAAACCGCGACATCGCGCGGGGATGCCGAA
>NZ_RZST01000728.1:0-535 GCF_003997575.1 Mesorhizobium sp. M1A.F.Ca.IN.022.07.1.1 | reverse complement strand
CAGCTTGGTTGTTGCCCCTACCCTAAGCGCGCCGATGGCCGTGCGAAGATCGGCATCGCTGTGGATCGGCCGTCCGTCGACCGCCACGACAACATCGCCAGTCAAGACACCGGCATTATTCGCCGCACTCCCACTTACGACCTGGCTTACAAGAGCGCCGGCGGTGACGTGCAATCTCAGCGCCCGAGCAAGCAATGGGGTCAGATCCTGTATCAGTATCCCCAGTTCCCCGCGGTGGATCGCTCCATGAGCAATCAGTTCTTCCATAGCTTGCTTCGCCATGTTGACCGGGATGGCAAAGCCGATGCCGACATTGCCGCCGGCGGGGCCAACAAGGGCGCTGTTGATACCCACCAACTCGCCCCGAAGGTTCACGAGCGCGCCGCCCGAATTGCCAGGATTGATGGAGGCATCCGTTTGGGTAAAGTCCTCGAGTCCCTTGGAGCCCAGGCCGGAGCGCCCCAGCGCGCTGACAATGCCCTTGGTGACGGTCTGACTGAGACCAAACGGATTGCCAACGGCTGCGACGTAGTCG
>NZ_RZST01000727.1:0-540 GCF_003997575.1 Mesorhizobium sp. M1A.F.Ca.IN.022.07.1.1 | reverse complement strand
GCTCGAGGACATCTGCAACGACGTGCTCGGCTATGGGCCGCTGGAGCCGCTGCTCGCGCGCGACGACATCGCCGACATCATGGTCAACGGTTCAAAGAACGTCTACATCGAGGTCAACGGCAAGGTCGAACCGACCAGCATTCGCTTCCGCGACAACCAGCAACTGCTCAACATCTGCCAGCGCATCGTCAGCCAGGTCGGCCGCCGCGTCGACGAATCGAGCCCTATTTGCGACGCGCGCCTTCCCGACGGCTCGCGCGTCAACGTGATCGCGCCGCCGCTGTCGCTTGATGGCACCGCGCTCACCATCCGCAAGTTCAAGAAGGACAAGCTGACGCTCGACCAGCTGGTCAAGTTCGGCGCCATCTCGCCGCAAGGCGCGGAGATCCTGAAGATCATCGGCCGCGTCCGCTGCAACGTCGTCATCTCGGGCGGTACCGGCTCGGGCAAAACGACGCTGCTCAACTGCCTGACCAACTACATCGATCGCGAGGAGCGGGTCATCACCTGCGAGGACTCGGCCGAGCTGCAGCTGCAGCA
>NZ_RZST01000726.1:0-543 GCF_003997575.1 Mesorhizobium sp. M1A.F.Ca.IN.022.07.1.1 | reverse complement strand
CACGAAGCCAGCCCGCGCGCCCCTAATGGCGAAGGTCGCGCCGTGCTCGCGCCCCAGCCTGTCGGCGAAGGCTAAGAAGCTTTCGTTGTCCTGCGCTTCATATTCCAGCTGCCGGCCGGCAAGCGAGGAATGCACCTTGATCGACAGACCGGCGTCGCCGGCGGCATCCTGGAGCACCCGTCCGAGCGTGGTCTTTTCCCAATGGCGATCGGTCGGCTGCTTGACCTTGCCTCTGAGGCTGGCCGAGCGCGCGGTGATGGAGAGCACGCTGCCCGAGCCGCGATCGAGAGACCAGTCGCAGGTGTCGACCTCGCCTTCGAAGCGGCGCATTGCGCCGCCTTCCCAGCCGAGCTCTATTCTTACCGGCGTGCCTGTCTTGGGAAACCGCACCGTCGCATCCTTGTCGTCGAGGATGAACGTCGCCGACTGCGTTGCTTCGATGCTCGACTTGGTGATCGACAGCGAGATCAGCAGCTGCACGAAACGGGAGGTGACATCCTGCCCACCGACCACGACGCGGAAATGACCTTTTCTCATTTTGCC
>NZ_RZST01000725.1:0-551 GCF_003997575.1 Mesorhizobium sp. M1A.F.Ca.IN.022.07.1.1 | reverse complement strand
ATTGACCCCTGCGAACGCCAGGCAGACCGCCATGCAACAGGCGGCGACGCAGCAGTTGCAGAAGGTGATCGCGCAGCGCTGGATTCTGGCCGAGCAGTCCGAGGGTGCCATCCCCGCGCCGCTGATCGCGCTGCTCGTTGCCTGGCTGACGCTGATCTTCGCCAGCTTCGGCTTCCGAGCGCCGTGCAATGGAACCATCATCTTCACGTGCCTCATGTCCGGGGCGCTGGTGGCCGCGGCAATCTATCTGATCGTCGACATGGACAGCCCCTTCTCCGGCCCGATCCAGGTCTCGCCGGCGCCCCTGCAGAGGGCGCTGGCGGAACTGACGCAGTGAAGGTCAGGCACGACCGAACATCTTGATCAAAAGCTTCGCCGCCACCGCCGCGCCGTCGGCGCGGACCGAACGGGCAACCTCGCTCGCACGGATGCGGGTTTCGGGCGCCAGCGCCGTCTCCATCGCCGCCGACAATGACCCCGCTGTCGGAACCGGGCCGTCATGAGCTGCGCCGATGCCGAGCTCGGCCACCCGCCGCGCCCAGTACGGCTGG
>NZ_RZST01000724.1:0-554 GCF_003997575.1 Mesorhizobium sp. M1A.F.Ca.IN.022.07.1.1 | reverse complement strand
TTTCGGGCGGCGTCTCGGGCACGACTGGCGGCGCCTCGGGCAGTGCGACGGGCGGTGCCACGGTCACCACGCCGACAACCCCTGGCACGGATACGACCACCACGAATTCCACGAATTCCATGAATTCGACGAATTCGACGAACCAGCCGGCCGGTATGCAGGATCGCTGCAAGGATACGGGCGCTAACGATACCGAGAACAACACGGCCAGCGGCAATACGACCTCGAACATGCAGAACTGCAACAAGTAGGGCGGTTTCGATTCGCGCCGGATCGCCGACACAAAAAAGCCCCGCCGGTGGAAGCCGTCGGGGCTCTTTCGTTGAGGCTAAGAAGATTCTCGCAGCTTCCGTTCTTACCCTGGCGCTCGCGACCTCGGGCGCCATGGCTCAGACAGCCGGCGCGAGCGGCGACGCCAGCGGCAGCGTTTCGGGCGGCGTCTCGGGCACGACTGGCGGCGCCTCGGGCAGTGCGACGGGCGGTGCCACGGTCACCACGCCGACAACCCCTGGCACGGATACGACCACCACGAATTCCACGAATTCCATGAATTC
>NZ_RZST01000723.1:0-566 GCF_003997575.1 Mesorhizobium sp. M1A.F.Ca.IN.022.07.1.1 | reverse complement strand
GCCCAGGCGTGATCACGCTGGAGCTTGTAGCCGACGCGATCGGGCAGTTCCTCATAACGCCCATCGACGATCACACTTTTCCACGCGCGCCCGGTCCGATGTTCGTCGCACCGACACGAGCGGATTGGAACGCATCCAATCGATCTTCTTGCCCAACAGGGAAAATGCGTAAAGGTGATTGTCCGCGTGGGCATAGTAGAGCGGCACGACGTAGGGCTGACCGTCTTTCGCACAGGCCAGATGGCCGATGCGGTTGGCTGTGAGGAGTTTCGTGCATTCCAGAATGGAAAGCGTGCGGACAAGCATGTCACGTCTCCTCGTCGTTGGCTGCGTGCTCCTCATCCACCTGCCTTTTGCACCAGCAGCGGAATGATGCGCTCGCTCTTGGCAACGGCCGGCCGTCCGGCGGAGGCATAGGGGATGTCGAGCGCGTCCCAGATCTCGACCAGCGCGTCCTGCAGTTCGGCGATCAGCGCGTCGGAATGGAACGGCGTCGGCGTGATGCGCAGCCGTTCGGTGCCGCGCGGCACCGTCGGATAATTGATCGGCTGGATGTAGATGCCGTG
>NZ_RZST01000722.1:0-580 GCF_003997575.1 Mesorhizobium sp. M1A.F.Ca.IN.022.07.1.1 | reverse complement strand
ACGCCGCCGGTCGAGCCGCTGTCGATCGACGAAGCTTTTCTCGACCTCGCCGGTACCGAGCGGCTGCATGGCATGCCGCCGGCGCTTGTGCTGGCCCGCTTCGCACAGACCGTCGAGAAGGAACTCGGCATCACCGTTTCCGCCGGTCTCTCTTACTGCAAGTTCCTGGCCAAGATCGCGTCGGACTTCCGCAAGCCGCGCGGCTTTTCAGTCATCGGCGAAGCGGAAGCGCCAAGCTTTCTTGCCGGGCAGCCGGTCACGCTGATCTGGGGCGTCGGCAAGGCCTTGGCCGCGACGCTCGAGCGCGACGGCATCCGCACCATTGCCCAGCTGCAGCGCATGGAGCGCGGCGAGCTGATGCGCCGTTACGGTGTCATGGGCGACCGGCTCTACCGGCTTTCGCGCGGCGAGGACGACCGCCGCGTCGACCCCGGCGGCGATGCCAAGAGCGTGTCGGCCGAAACCACCTTCGACAACGACATCGGCTCGCTGGCAGAATTGGTGCCGGTGCTGCGCGGCCTGTCGGAAAAAGTCTCGGCGCGGCTGAAGAAATCCGGCACTGCCGGGCGCGCCGTGGTGC
>NZ_RZST01000721.1:0-582 GCF_003997575.1 Mesorhizobium sp. M1A.F.Ca.IN.022.07.1.1 | reverse complement strand
GAGCTAGCCCGCTCGAACGAGGCGCTGGCCAAGGCAGCCGAAGGTCACAGCGTCGCTGTCGTGTCCGGCGGCGATCCCGGCGTATTCGCCATGGCGGCCGCCGTCTGCGAGGCGATCGAAGCCGGTCCGCCAGAATGGAGGTCAATCGACCTCGCGGTCGTTCCCGGCGTCACCGCCATGCTCGCGGTCGCCGCCCGCATCGGCGCGCCGCTTGGCCATGATTTCTGCGCCATCTCGCTCTCCGACAATCTAAAACCCTGGGAGCTGATCGAGCTGCGTCTGCTGGCGGCGGCCGGCGCCGGCTTCGTCATTGCGCTCTACAATCCGATCAGCAAGGCCCGCCCCTGGCAGCTCGGCCGCGCCTTCGAATGCCTGAAGGCCATTCTGCCGGGCACCACCCCGGTGATCTTCGGCCGCGCCGCCGGCCGGCCCGAAGAGCGCATCGAGGTGTTTCTGCTCGCCGACGCCGATGCGGCAAAGGCCGACATGTCGACCTGCGTCATCATCGGCTCGCCCGAGACCCGCATCATCAAGCGCGGCGACAAGCCCGCGCTGGTCTACACGCCGCGTTCGGCAACTGGG
>NZ_RZST01000720.1:0-603 GCF_003997575.1 Mesorhizobium sp. M1A.F.Ca.IN.022.07.1.1 | reverse complement strand
CCCTCGTCCTTCACGGAAGCAACTGGCACAATCGTGTCGCATTGGTCAGCGGCAGGGGCGCATGGTAAAAGCCGGGACGACAACAGAGTTTTGGCGATGAACAAGTTCACCCCCGCAAAGCCCGCCGGCGCCCGCAGCATCGACGAGATCACAGGCAGCCGCAGGCTGCGGCGCATGCGCAAGGCCGACTGGTCGCGCCGGCTGGTGCAGGAAAACCAGCTCTCGGTCAACGATCTGATCTGGCCGATCTTCGTCGTCGAGGGCAAAAATGTGCGCGAGCCAATCGCCGCCATGCCGGATGTCTACCGTCTGTCGGTCGACCTCGCGGTGAAGGAAGCGGAGCGCGCCGCCAAGCTCGGCATCCCGGCGATCGCGACTTTCCCCAACATCGAGCTTTCGCTGCGCGACCAGACGGGCTCGCATATCCTCGATCCCGACAATGTCATCAACCGAGCCACCCGCGCCATCAAGGATGCGGTGCCGGAGATCGGCATCATTACCGACGCAGCGCTCGATCCGTTCACCAGCCATGGCCATGACGGCATCCTGCGCGACGGCATCATCGTCAATGACGAAACCGTCGAGCAGGATGCCGTCATGGCC
>NZ_RZST01000071.1:0-20088 GCF_003997575.1 Mesorhizobium sp. M1A.F.Ca.IN.022.07.1.1 | reverse complement strand
GAGGAGACGCTGCTCGTCAGGGTCATCTCCGACCGGAATGACCAACTTGCCGCCGACATCCAACTGCTGCTGCAGCGCGAGCGGCGCGCCGGGCCCGCTCGCCGCGACGACAATGGCATCGAACGGTGCCGCTTCGGGCCAGCCCTTGGTGCCGTCGCCGGTGCGCACATCGATGTTGCGATAGCCAAGCGTCTCGAAGCGCCGTCTCGCGGTTTCCGCCAGGCCGGCGTGCCGTTCCATCGTGTAGACATGATCGACGATGCGGCTCATCACGGCGGCGGCGTAGCCAGATCCCGTGCCGACCTCGAGGACGTGATCGCCGGGCCCGATCTCAGCCATTTCCAGCATGAACGCGACGATATAGGGCTGCGATATCGTTTGGCCCTCGGCAATCGGCAGCGGTCCATCCTCGTAGGCAAATTCTTCGAAGCCAGGGTCCACGAAAGTCTCGCGTGGGACCTCGCGCATCGCTGCCAGAATCTCACGGTCATGAATGCCGCGGCGGCGGAGATGAACATCGACCATTCGGCGACGTTCGCGGGACAGGTCGAGCATGTGCATCCTCAACAGGAAGTTGGAATCGCAAGCGGCTGCGGCAACGTCATCCCTCGGCTTCCATCATCGTCCTGGCCGGCTCCCGCGCGACGTTCTCCTCGATCCGCTCGCGCCCCGGAGTCTCCGGCAGCGCTTTGCGGAAATTCTTGGCATATTCGGGCGGCATCTTCGGCATCAAGGCTTCGTCAAGAACGCGCTCGACCTCGTCGGCCCGCTCGATGCTGGCGCAAGCCATCAATGCGGCAGATTCTTCATGGCGCACCTGGACAAAGGAGATTTTGTCCCGGTTTTTCCGCAAAGCCTCCATGATGCCGTTGATGCCATCGCCGGGCAGGGCGAACATGACCTCGACATCCCAGGCAACCGGAGTGTCGACGAAAATTTCGGCTGCATTTGGCATGGCAAGGCTCCAATGAATGCATTCCGAACCAGTAGGGCGGCAGTTGGTTCCCTTGCCCACCCCACCAGGCCACCGCCTGGCAAGGAGCGATTTCGCGGGAACGAGCGAGCCGGACGCGGATTGAATCCTCATTCGCTGACGAGCAAAGCGCCAGGATTGGCGATTAGCCGGAAGGGTTGATCATGAGCGAGCCACTGAAAACCACAAATCACGAGGTGATCCGGGCTTGGATTGAAGCCCGCGAAGGCAGACCTGCAGTCGCGCGGACTGCAGGCAAGGGAGCGGTGCTGCGCGTCGACTTCGGCGAGCAGGAAGAGGATCTGCAGCCCGTCGAATGGGAAGAGTTCTTCGCCATATTGGATGACAACGAACTTGCCTTCGTGCACCAAGACCTAACGGCGGAAGGTTTGCCCAGCCGTTTCAACAAATTCGTCGAGCGCGGATGAGAGAAGCGCCATGCGATCGGGCGGAAAGCAACTCGCTCGCCTGATGCTCGCTGCTTACGCCTGCCGCTATTGATTGCCCGGCATTTTGTTGCTGCCTTGCGGATCCTTTTTTATGCCGGCGGCGGGAGACGTGTCCTGGGGTGCGTTTCCGCCCTGGTTCTGCTCAGGTGTCCGCTTCAACGGTGCCGTCGGCCAGCTACTCTGGACATAGGCGAAGGCCCAGTAACATGCCAACAGCACAACCACTGTCAGGATCAGCGGCAACAGCACTCGTCTCACGCTGACTCCTATTTGCTCTGCTGACGGTAATCGCCGGCCCGCGGATCGAATCCGGTCCAACCGCCAGCTTCGTAGTCGTACCGCCGTTCGCCGATGTCCACCGACCTGGAATCGTGGAGGATCGCTTGTGCTTGCGGAGCGAGGTCATCTTCGACGCGAGCGGTAACCAGAGTGCCGCCCCGGCGAATGCCTTCGGCATAGATATGGGCATCGCCCTCCGACACGCCGCCGTCGGTCAGACTGCCGATGATGCCGCCGGCCGCTCCACCGACAACTGCGCCCGCGGCCGCGCCCGCGGCTGTCGCCGCCAGCCAGCCAGCCGCCACGACCGGACCGACGCCAGGTATTGCTATGGCGCCGAGGCCCGTCGCCAAGCCGCCGGCGCCGCCCACGACCGCCCCGATCCCGGCTCCACTGGCTGCATCTTCGGCGGCCGCGGAAGAATGCCGGCCGTCGGCATTGTTGGCGATGATGCTGAGATCGCTCGGCGGTACGCCCATGGACTCCAGCTCGCCCACGGCATCGGCGGCATCGTCATAATCGTCGAACAGTGCGGTGATCGTCTGCATTTTGATGTCTCCTATCGATTACTATCGGCCGGCAAAGGTTTGCGCGTTATCGGCTGCGACCGCCGGAAAAAACGAGGAGGTCGCAGCGACGGCTAATGGCGCGAGAAGTGTCCGCATGTTCATGGCTTCCAGCTCCTGTGCTCGATGGGCCGGAGCCGAACGAGCGACTCAGGGCTTTGTTCCAGTCCGAGCCTGTCGATTTTCAGATGGCGTCTGCCGGAACTGTGATCCGAAGGCCGCGTTCCACGACAAGCCCACCTCAGAGGTTCTTGCTCGCCGCAGTCGCTTGGACGGAACGGCCTTTCCTGCTGCGGTTTGGTCAAGACGCCGCTCTCGGCAAAGAGACAGCGCGCATACGGCGGCCCAAACGAACTGGCGGCTACCGCCTTCGGCCGTTTGGCTCAGGGTGCCGCAACGGCCGGACATTGGTCGCCAAGGCGATCCCGCCGGGCGCGTAAGCGGCTGACCACGCAGGCCGCCTACTCCCTTGGACAGGAACATTTGCAGCCCTTATCGGTTAGCTCAAGACCAGCGATAGGTTGCTGGAGAAACCACCTTCGACAGGAAGGAAACGCCATGTTCGGCTCCGATTTATGGCTATTCGTTGTTGCCGGCGGTCCGCTGATCCTTCTCATTGCGATCATCTACGTGCTTTTCACCCGCCGTCACAGAGGTCCAGTCGAACGGCGCGAGAGCGACCGCGCGACCGAGCGCTTGTACCGCGAGCAAAAGGACTAGCGCACCAGCCAAGCTGTCGCGCCCAAGTCGTTGTTTTCACGCGATTTCGGCAATGCTCCGCGCGCGGCGCGGCTTGCCTGCTCTCCGGACGGTGTTGCCGGGCCCATTTCGCAAGCTCCGACAGCGGAACAAGCGGGCCCCGCGGCTGTTATCGAAAGGTCCGAAATCGGAGCAGCAGTTGATGACCAACGACGAGTTGCCGGGTCTGCCAGCATCGCTCCCCGTGATCGACGCGAAAGCCGAGCCAACGCTGAGAAGCGCCGCGGCGGAGGCGTTCTACACCCATGCGATCCGCGAGCTCGCCGCTACCGACATTCCTTTCCTGGTCGCCGGGACCTACGCGGTGAGCGCCTATACGGGCGTGGTTCGGCAAACCAAGGATCTGGATATCTTCTGCAAGGCCGGAGATTGCGCGCGCATACTCGAGCACTTCAAGAACATCGGCTATGCGGTCGAGATCCGGGACGACCGCTGGCTCGGGAAGGTCTTCGAGGGCAAGCATTTCTTCGATGTTATCTTCGCCTCGGCCAACGGCACGATGCAGGTCAAGGATCAGTGGCTGGAGCATGCCCGCCAAGTCGAGCTGCTGGGCAGCCGGGTCCGCATCATCGGCCCAACGGAGCTCATCTGGTCGAAATGCTTTATCCAGGACAGAGGACGCCACGACGGCGCCGACATCGCCCACACCATCCTCAAGGCGCACGATCAGATCGACTGGCAAAGGCTGCTCGCCTATCTCGATGTCCATTGGGAGGTGCTGCTGATGCAGGTCCTCAACTTCCGGTGGATCTATCCCAGCGAGCGGGACCGCATTCCAGACTGGCTGCTCGACGAACTGCTGGGCCGGCTTGCTCGGCAACGGCAGCTGCCGTCGCCCAAAATGAAGATCTGCCGCGGCCGCCTGCTGTCGCAGGTCGACTATGAGATCGACGTCAAGGAATGGGGGTTTGCCGGCGTCGGCGGCGTTGGAGAGATGCGCGATGCCTGAACCAGCCACATCAGCCAAATCAAACGGCAACGGTGTCATCAAGGTCGCCGCCATGGGCGACCTGCATGTTCAGGAAGATGCCCAGACCTCGTACCGCGACCTGTTCGGCGAGATATCGCGCGAGGCCGACGTCCTGGTCCTTACAGGTGATCTCACCAATCTCGGAAAACCGCGTGAGGCGGAACTTCTGGCCGAGGATCTGCGCGCATGCTCGATTCCCGTGGTCGCGGTTCTCGGCAATCATGACTACGAATCCGGTTGCGTCGAGCAGATCGCTGCAACGCTCCGCCAGGCGGGGGTCCATCTCCTCGATGGCCAGGCGATCGAACTGAACGATGTCGGCTTCGTCGGCGTGAAGGGTTTTGTCGGCGGCTTCGGTCGAAGGATGCTGGGCTCCTTCGGTGAGCCGGCCATCAAGGCGATGGTGGCCGAAAGCGTCAACGAGGCAATGCGGCTCGAGAATGCTATGCGGCAGGTGCGCGCCAAGCGCACGCTCGTGGTGCTCCACTATGCGCCGGTCCCGGAGACCGTGGCGGGAGAGCCTCCGGAAATCTTTCCGTTCCTCGGCTCCTCGCGGCTGGCCGAAACCATCGATCGCTTCAAGGTAAGCGCCGTGGTGCATGGCCATGCCCATCGCGGCTCGTATGAAGGCCGGACCCCTGGTGGGGCCAGCGTCTACAACGTCGCCATGCATATCGCGAAGCCGACCGGCCGTCCTTACGCGCTGCTCGAAATCTGAGGCGCAGCGCTGCCTGCGGCTTCGGAACCATGCCGGCAGCGATGAGTTGTGCAGGAGACCAACGGAACCAACTTCGATGCCTGACCCCAGACAACCGGATCCCGATCGCGACACGCCGATGCCGGCGCCCAGCTGGAAACCGGAGCCGGTCAGGAAGCCGGAGCGGCACGGGCTGCCGGACGAGGTGCCGCGCCCAAATCCCGATGAAACCGACGATCCGCCGGCGCCTGCCGGGCGCATCCGGACGGAGTAAGCTCGATGGCTGCGCCTCGCGCGATCTGGAAAGGCTTCATGAAGGTCGGATCGGTTTCATGCGGCGTCAAGATCGTCGGCGCCACCAGCGAAGCGTCGAAAATCCATTTCAGGATATTGAACCGGAGGGACGGCCTGCCGGTGAAAAGCGCCTATGTGGATGAGGAGACCGGCGAACCGGTGAACGCCGAGGACCAAGTCAAGGGCTTCGAGACCGACAAGGAGGATTTCATCCAGATAGAGCCCGAGGAGATCAAGGCGCTGAAACTAACCTCCGAGCACACGCTGGAAATCGGCGAGTTCGTGCCGGTCGCAGACATCGACACGCGCTATCTCGAAAAGCCCTATTACCTCATTCCGGCGGAGGATGCTTCCGCAGAGGCGTTCAACGTCCTTCGGGAGGCCATGAAGAACAAACGGGTGGCGGCGCGATCCTGTGTCGTCCTCTACCAGCGCGGACGCGAGGTTCTCATCCAGCCCTTCGGCAAGGGAATGCTTCTCACCGAGCTGCGGGACCGCAATGAGATGGTTTCGGAGGCGACGGTGTTCGAAGGGCTGAAGAAGCAGGACTACGAGGCGGACCTGCTCGAGATCGCCGGCCTGCTGATCGACAAGAAGGCGTCGAAGTTCGATCCTTCGAAATTCGAGGATACATACGAGAACGCGTTGATCGCCATGATCGAGGCCAAGCGCAAAGGCAAGAAGCTGCCCAAGGCGGCGCCGAAACCGCGTGAGAACGTCATCAATCTGGCCGACGTTCTGCGCAAAAGCCTTGCCAAGGAGGGCATCGCCGCGAAAGGCGCGAAGCAAGGCAAACGCAAGTCAGCTTGACGCCAAGAAAGGCCGCTCAGACCTCGTCGAACCGGCTTCCTTCCTTGGAGGGATCGCGCGCGAGGACCCGCTCCTCCTCGTCGTCCGGGAGTGCCTCGTCACTTTCCTGATAGGGATTGTCGTCGTCTTCTTCGGGGAGCGTTCCCTCCGCTTCTTCATCGTCCTGCGGGTCGTCGTTGACGGCGACGCTGTCGGGCAGGATCCGGCCGCCCTCAAGCGCGTCCCAGTCCTGCTGCTCGACTGCCGGAGCCTCGGTTTCGTCCTGATTTGCGGTGCGTTGCTTTTTACGCGGGTCCATCTCGTTCTCCAATGCTGCAAGCCTATCCGGCTCGCGGTTCGCTCAGTTGGAAAACCGCTCAGGCGAATGGTGGTTCCGCCCGTTGCAGCAAGTGGCGGCCGTTGTGGGGTCGCCTCTCCCTGGTAGGTGTCCTACGCGATCTGTTCGAACGTGCATTGGCGCGGCGCCTTGTCGGGCCGCCAGCGCACCATCCTTGTTCCATGCCGGAATCGGTCGCCGGTGACATGGTCGAAGCGGACCTCCACGACCAATTCGGGCCGCACCGGCTCCCATTCTCCGCTGCGCTCGGTGCTCCAGCGGCTCGGGCCGCCGGGTGCCTTGCCGGTGAAGCCGAGCCCGCCGCGCAACGCTTCAAGCCTCTTGGTCAGCGCCGCTCGCTCGTCACTGGCGATGGTCGAGGTGAAGCCGACATGGTCGAGCTGGCCACGGTCGTTGTAGAGGCCAAGCAGCAGCGAGCCGATCTGGCGCTTGCCGCTCAGGTAGCGAAAGCCACCGACCACGCAGTCTGCTGTGCGCAGCCGCTTGACCTTGATCATGGTTCGCTCGCCCGGGCGATAGGGTTCGGCCAGTGCCTTGGCGACCACGCCATCGGTGGCACCTCGGCCGGCGCCGCGCAACCATCGTCTGGCGGTCGCGAGGCTCGTTGTGGCCGGCGAGAGCTTCAGCCCGGCGTTCTCTGCCCTGGCAACGAAGTCCTCGATCGCCCGGCGCCGATCGGGCAAGGGCAAATCGAGCAACATCTCGCCTCCCGGGGCAGCCAGTGCATCGAACAGGATCAACCGCGCCGGTGTTTCCGCGCTCAGCTTGCGGATACGGCTCTCGGCCGGATGAAGGCGCATCTGCAGCGCGTCGAAGGAGACGCGCCCGTCGATCTCGATCACGATCTCGCCGTCCACGACGAATTGCCTTGCGGCGAGGTCGCGCAGCATCGTGGTCAGTTCGGGAAAGTAGCGGCCGAGCGGCTTGCCGGATTTGGCGCGAAGCTCGACGGCGTCGCGGCCTTTGAAGGCCAGGCAGCGAAACCCGTCCCATTTGGGTTCGTACTGCCAGGGACCTTCAGGCAAGGCGTCCGCGGTCCGCGCCTCCATCGGCGGCGTATCCAAAGACAGCGGAAACTCGGGACTCGAGATCGCCGGTTGGGACGTAATCCTGGAGGTCTCCATCTCGGTAGAACGTTCGACCACACCTGTAGTTTCCGGTCGACGGGAACGAGTTGCACGGCGAGGCGTTGCCTCACCAAAGTTCAGAAACGAAATGTCGAGCTTTGACCGCGTCGGGCACTTCTTCACCAGAGCGAACATGAACTTCCGACAGGAAATCCGATGTCGGCTTCCGGCTTGAGCTATGGTCCTCTGGGCGAGCGCTGCGCGCATCTATGCGTCGACATGCAGAAATTGTTCGCGGAACCTTCGGAATGGGCCACGCCGTGGATCACCCGCGTCCTTCCGAGGATCGTCAGCCTCGTCGAATGGAAAGCCGAGCAGACCCTTTTCACGCGCTTCGTGCCGGCTGAAAAGCCTGGCCTGGGTGCCGGCACCTGGAGGCGCTACTATGAGCGCTGGGCGTCGATGACGATCGAAAATGTCGGGCGAGAAATGGTCGGGTTGCTGCCGCCGCTGTCATCCTTCTGTCCGCCGGCGCAGGTGATCGACAAGCATGTTTACTCGCCCTGGCCGGAGGGCAGACTGCAGAGGGCACTTGCCGCGCGCAGCATCGACACCTTGGTGGTCACGGGAGGCGAAACCGATGTTTGCGTGCTTGCAACCGTCCTGGGGGCGATCGACATCGGATATCGCGTGGTGCTGGTCACGGATGCGCTTTGCAGTTCATCGGACGCGACGCACGATGCCCTGATGACCGTCTACCATCAGCGCTTCGCGCAACAGGTCGAGACTGTCGAGATGGAGACGGTCCTTTCGGCCTGGACCTGAACGTTATGGGACGATCCGCACCGGCTACAGCCGAAAGCGACCGATCAACTGCTGTTTGACGGGAACCGCAATGTTTCTCCGAAATTGCGCAGGCAGGGAGTGTGTAGATGCCTAAACCAGCGAAACGGGAAAAAGCTCGCAAGCCAAATCCGTCTGACCCCAATCCAAAGCAAAAGCCGCCGAGGGACACGCGCGAAAACCCGACACGGAATCCGGACGGTCCCGGCGAATTGCCGGACACCACCACGCGTGAAGGAGTCGAGACAGTCAGGCCTAACCTGAAACGCTAGTACCGGTAGGCGTACGTATTTCCGAGGCGCGACGCTTTGATGTTGTGGAGATAGGCCGCGCGAAGATTGACTTGTCGGCCCGACAAGACTGCGATTGCCGGCCAAAAAAGGAACCCCGGCTGCAGTGGTTGGGTGGGGGCACGGCAGCCGAGGTCAATGTTTTTCTCAGAACTGTGGCGCCGTTTGCTTCAAACCGCAAATCTCGCTCTAAGGTCGAGACATGCTCGCGCGCAGCTTTGAGGAGCAGAGTTCCTGTGATGGCAACTTAAGGTTGTCATCCTTTCGGTCATATTAGCCACCTAAGATATAATTACCAAATTGTTAACCAGGATTAATGCGCCTTTTCCACAGCATCGTAGTATGCATTTGAGGCTGGATTACCTCAATGGAGCGGGGATCCCATACGTCCGTGGGTTGGGCCGGCGTATGCACTACTCCTTGAATCTATTCCTCACTTCGCAGCAAGTCGCCCGACACACGGTAAACAGCGTATCAGTTCATGCCGCTGAACAAGCCCTGCGTGGGAGTCAAGATAAAAAGGGGAGCGAGCGAAGTCGGCGGCGGAGAGGAGTAAATAAGGCGATGGGACATCTTCAAATTTCCGAGTCTTGGAAAGACGCGACGGGGTCGTTGCAGAACGGGCATCTGACGGACGTGAACGGGCTCGGCACGTCTGATCTCGAAGAAGGACACCCGACCGAAGGTCTGGTGGTAATTGTGGACAAGCGGGCACTCGAGCGCGAATGTCTTGCTCGAGGCCTTATCGAACATAATCCGGCTTTGCGCGTCAGCGCCGTAGGATCTCTTGATGAGATTCAGCACGTCGCCGGCGGGGCGGAGGCTTCCGCGATCCTCGTTATTCTCGGCGCCCGAAAGGTGACCGACCAGAGCGTTCGGGCGGAACTTGTGCACCTCATCTCCGAGGTCGGCGCCGTACCGGTAATCGTCGTGGTGGATTCCGACGAGCCGGGGGAGATCCTTGCGGCTCTCGAATGCGGCGCCCGCGGCTACATTCCCACGAGCGTCAAGGTGAAGGTCGCTGCCGAGGCCATCGGTCTCGCCCGCGCCGGAGGAATCTTCGTGCCCGCCAGCTGCGTGCTGGCGCTTCGCGAGATCATCCATTCGACGGCAAACGGCGCCCGTCCGCTCGCCGGAATGTTCACCTCGCGCGAGGCCGCGGTCGTGGAAGCGCTCAGGAAAGGCAAGGCCAACAAGATCATTGCCTACGAGCTCAACCTCTGCGAGAGCACGGTCAAGGTCCATATCCGCAACATCATGAAAAAACTGAAAGCCACGAACCGCACTGAGGTGGCCTACAAGCTTAGACAGATGATGCTTTGAAGGCTGCCCAGGCCTGGTGCCTGGCAATAGAACGACGCACGCCGATCCTCGACGTGGAGGCGGACCTATTTCAGGTCCGCCTCCCTTCGAGATTCAGAAATAGGACGGTGCCTGCAGGTCTTGAAACGGATGCGCTCAGGCCGATGCTCAGGCATGTTCCCGGTCCAGCATCTCGAATCCTGCCTTCACGAGAAATCCAACACTGTCGCGGCCCAACTCCGCACCGCGATATGCTGCTTCGGCAGCCTTCAGGCCTCCCGTCAGTCTGCGGATCACCGGAGCCGCTCCGAGTATCTCGAGCGGCAGGCCCAGCTCGCCGCGGTTGGGGCGCTTCGGCGGCCATACCCTGAGGCCGAAATAGCTGGCGGCCGAGCGGTCGATCCCGCCGCTGAACTGCACCAGCAGCGCCTGGCGCGTTCTCCTGGCGATGCGGCCCAGACTGTTGATGTCCATTGGGGGTTTGGCGGAGGGCCGCATAGCGACGATGATCACCTCCCATGCATCATCGGTCAGCAGAACCGGATGCGAAAAAACACCAACTCTTGCTCCACGTTCGGCGAGCATACGTTCGAGGAATGGTGCGCAGGGCGTGTCGCAGACGACGGCGAATCTCGAGGCACGCTGATCGACGCCGGCATCCTCGAGCAAGACCCGGCATAACCGCGCGAATTCCGGCATCAGGTCTATGGCCGGGTGACTGAGATTTGGAGCAGCAACCTTGATGCCGGCCTCGTCGCAGGCATCGAAGTCCAACACGCCTGGCCGAAGCTCCCAAGGCTCGGCCATGAGCGAAACGACCGCATGAGAGGGCAAGAGTTCGATGAGCGATCTCGAAATCGGTCCGACCTGGGGACAATTGGTGATGAGGTCCACCTCCTGCCATTTGCGGCTTTCAATGCGGTTTGTCACTTCCACGCGTTCGGCGACCTTGGCGTACTCGGCAAATGACAACGTCGCGTCTGCGGCCGCCGCCAGGCTCGGATGTCGGGAGGATACGCGGGTGAGTGCAACGACACGGTCCGCATTGGCGAGCGCCGCGGCTGTCGCAGTCACCGCCTGGTATCCGGTCCCTGCGCCAACCACCACAGTGAGGCCGGAGAGATCAAGATCGAGCAAAGCTATCTGCTTGCGGACGACGGCAAGTGCTTCCGCATGGTCGATCTCCAGAAACTGACGAGCGCCTGATCTTGCGGGAAAGTCACCGGACGAAGGCTTCGAAATGGGCGTCACGTTGCGTGCTCCACTGTCAGGCAGCCAGGCATTCTTTCGACGCGGAAGATCTGTCTCGTCGAATCTCGTCGCATGCGCGCGCATGCTTTTCAGGCATTGCCAGACGGCTGCCGGCTCGCCCATCCGGCACCAGTGGCTCCAGACATTCTCTCGGCATCCTTGCCATCAGAGCTAGGGCCTGAATTCAGTCGGCGGTCTGGATCGCCCCTAGCCGGACCAGTTGATTTCGTCGATCACGAATACAGTCGAAGGTGCCCACACTGCTACTGCAGAAAATGGGTGCCAGTGTTACGCCGTTTGATCAGAAGGCTTATCGACACCGCGCCGGCAATACGCGTTCAGGCTAAGAGGCTAACCGGCGCCAGATCGGGCGCTACCTCCTTTGCGGTTCTTGCCGGGAATGGTCCGCCGCGTGAAGTTGAGCGCTAAAATCAGCCGTTTCCTTGGCGAAGCTCATGACAATCAGCGCATTCGACACGAACCCCCGCAGACCCGGAATAGGCGTCGGTCAAAACCATCGTCCGCTTGGAGGGCGGCGCAAGAGGATCATGGACGTCACCGTCGCATCGATCGCGCTTGTGCTGGCCGCTCCGATCATGCTTGTGGTTGCCCTCTTGATATTGGCGACCGACGGCGGACCGGCGATATTCTCTCACACCCGGGTCGGCTTCAACGGCAGGCGTTTCGCCTGCTACAAATTCAGGACCATGGTTGCCAACTCCCAGCAGGTTCTGGCCGACTATCTTGCGAGCAATCCCGAAGCCGCCAAGGAGTGGGAGCAGAATTTGAAATTCAAGAACGATCCGCGCGTCACCTTCCTGGGGCACATTCTCAGAAAGTCGAGCCTTGATGAGTTGCCTCAGCTCATCAACGTGCTGCGCGGCGACATGAGTTGCGTCGGCCCTCGGCCGGTCGTCCCCGACGAGCTGCAACGTTACGGCGCCTGCGCTATCGATTATCTTCGAACCCGGCCCGGGCTGACTGGCGCGTGGCAAGTGACGGGCAGAGACGCAATAGACTATCCCAGCCGTGTCTCCCTCGACAGCCGCTACGTGCGAAACTGGTCCATATGGGCCGACGTCGTCATTCTCGTTCGGACGGTCTTCGCCGTGATGAGATTCGATCATGCGTCCTGACTGCCGAGGAAGGCAGCGAGCATTGGCGGCATCGCCGCTTTAAAAAAATTCCGGCGCCGGCGACGAAATGGCAGCCGCAATCCGTCAATGCTCATCGGTCACGGCGCGACGCCACACGATGCCGAGGAAGACGCCGAGCAGGTAGGCGCCCTGCAGCGTGACAACGAAAAGCAGGATCGAAAGCAGACGGTCCCAGGCAAACAGGCTGCCGATGCCGCCTGCAATGGCGCTGAACACCACAATCACCGCGGTCATGACGATGAGCGCCGGCGCGCGAACACGAAATCCGAGCAAAATGCCGATCACGCCGACAGCGACAAGACCCCAAAGCACGGCGATCTCCTACGGTGTGAAAGGGTGTGCCGCGCCCAAGTCTCCCACATATGCAAATCCGCACCAACACCGAATCCCCGCCGCGGCTGGACCGGATCTCGACCAGGCAGACTGGAATCGCAGCACCACCAGCCCTTGCACAAAAGGCGTAGGACACCTTGTCCCAATGACGCGTTTTCGCTCATTTCCTTGTCATCCCGCTGCGCCTACGCTGCTTATGAAATAGGTACGCGGAGTATTCACCCGCGGTGCGGCAGCGCGCCTTGAATCACCGTCCTGGAGTGAACGTTGTGTCTCTATTTCTTGGCGTTGCCGTTCAGGACACAGGGGCACCGGACGCAGCCTGGCGAGGCAAGAGCGCGTCGGCCCGCGGTTGTTGCATAGCATTTTCAGCGTGACGTCCATCGATGCTGCAGGCTTCCATCCTTTTGCTGATCGTGTCGATATGGTTCCCCGGCGCCACGCGGATTGCCGGAACAGATGGCTCGATTTCCTTTTTGCTCGCTTTGTTCTGCGGCCTGGTAAGCCTCGTTCCCTACGCCGAAGCGACAAAACGTTTGCATCGCACCGACACGGCCCTGGCAACTGCCGTGCTGACAACATCTGCCCTCATCATGGTTCTATCGCTGCTGTCGGCGCTACACGCGGACAATCCGGTCAGGACCATGCGCGCTGTCTTCGCCCAGGTGTTTGGTTTCGCCACTATCCCGACCATTGCATTGATCGCCGCGAGGCCTAGGAGTTTTGAGGCAATCGACAGGATTGGGATGACCATGGCCATCATGGTTGCTGTTACATCCTGCCTTGTCGTTATTGGCCTCGGCGATGCTCGATTCGCCGATCGGGCGGAGGGCTATTTCAAGCATGCAAACCAGCTCGGAATTGCCTTGTCGGCCGGTCTGCCGCTTGTCGCCGCGAAGCTGGTCGCTTCTCGAAGGCACCGAATCCTCCTTTCGGTTTGCCTCCTCGCGGGGTTGCTGGGTTTGGTCAAATCGGGATCCAAGACGAATTTCGTTCTTGGGGTCGTCGGTCTCGGCACGTTCTACGGGCTATACTGCATCTATCTGGTGATAAGGAAGCAGCGTCCGGTAACAGTGATCGCGGCGACCGTTACGGCTCCGATATTGTTCCAGGCTAGCTTTATGATGTTGCAGTTCCTGAACCCACGGGCCTACAAGCTGCTGTCGCTTCAGCTCTCCGGCGGGGAGGCACATTCGATCGTTTCGCGGCAGCGACTGTGGTCGATATCAATCGATCTGGGCCTGTCGCATCCATTCATGGGCGTGGGCGCAGGGCAATGGGTGGGCGACATCGCTCCGCACAGCCACAACCTGTTCATCGATTATTTTAGAACGCTGGGAGTGCCCGGCCTCGCCTTGGTGGTGATCATGGTTCTGCTGGTGGTGGGTTATCTGATCAGCGCCGTTCTGCACACATTGGTCGACAGGGGCAGGAGCGAACAAGCGACCGAAGTGAATGTCATGGTGCTCGGAACATCGGTCGCCGTATGGAACTACTTGGTCGCCAACCAGATGAGCGATTCCTTCGGGCCGTCAACCGCCGCCTTCTTCTGGCTGCCGCTCGCTTTGCTCATAGTGTACCGCGGCATGCAGCGATCGCTGCAGACCGGCCTTGCCAAAACCCCGAGGTTGTATGTCGGGACCGGGTCTCAGCTGCTTGAAGTTGAGTATGCCTCTCGCACATCGCCTTGACTTGATTGGCGTTCCAAGAGTTGATCGTACCACCCGAAATCCAATGACCTCGCACACTGTTGGTGACCTGGCGGCAAGCCTCCCGCCAAGCGTCGAAGCACGCGCGCTGCGGACAGACATTCGATTTGTCGAATTCTTTGGTCTGCCCGGGGTCGGAAAGACAACTACCTCCGGCCTGCTGGCTAACAGCCTGCGACGGTGTGGCCCGCCGGTAGGCGACGTGCGAGTGGCGTGGGAAGGAAGAACATTCATCGAGAGGCAGATACACAGAATGGGCGTTGTCGCCCCTCGGCTGCTAGATCGTGAGTTTCGCTCGTTGCTTGCTCGAATTGCCCGCTTCGTCATCGAAAGCAGGCAAGTGTCGCGCCTTGATGCCATCAGGCTTGTCTGGAATCTTATCAGCCTGGTCGCATTTATCCAGCATGAGAGGGCAAGAAGAAATTCAATAATCATAATGGATCAGGGGTTGCTGCAGGGATTCTGGTCCATATTGCTGAAGAGCAGATGCAGAAAAACATCCGAGAATTGGCTGGATATGCTTTCTGCCGTCGGATTGCATGACATGGTTTTTGTCCACCTGCGCAGCGAGACCGGCATCGCCAGAGACCGGCTCCTGACCAGGGGCGATCGCTCCTCGCGGCTGCAACGGACATCTCCGGACAGCGATCCCGACCTTTGGTCGGCGGCGGATCGGGCCTGCCGCGAAATGGCGGCCACCCTTGAGCGGGGAATGGGAACGGAAGATCGCATGGGCGTGCTGGCGGCCATCGACATCGAAAGGCTCGCATCGCCCGAAGACGTGGCCTCGAGAGCTCTCGAGGCGGTCCGTTCGGCCTGTCTCGAGCGGCATCGGCAATCCCTTTCTTCAGGTCAACGAGCATGAGGATGGACCGCCGTTCATTCATGGGCCTTGCTGGGCTGTCTCCCGTGTTCGCGCTGTTGCCGGGCTCGTGCCAGGCGGAGGGCGGGCAGATGCCGGAGGGCAAGCAGCTCGTTCTGACGGGCGAGCACGGCTACGAACAACAAATGTTTCGGGATCTCGAAGCCGGGGCGACAATCGACGCCCGGAATGCTTCCTTCACAGTCGCCAACAGCAGAAATCCTGAGCCCAGCGCGATGATGGGCTGCGACGAAGGAGACCTGCCGGTCAATCGCTACCCGGTGGTCATCCGCAACTGTCCGGACGTTCATTTCATCGGGGGGCGCTTCGACGGCCAGGTGCCGCTGACCTCCGATTGGCGCGACACCTACTGCAACAGCGCGGCTCTGCTGGTCAGGGACGGAACCGCCAATGCGACAATAGAAGGTGTGCGCGCGCGGCGCTGCTGGGATGGCGTGCGTTTCGCAGCGCGGGCCGACGGCTTTCACCTGAAAGGCTGCTGGCTCAGCGAAATCAGGGATGATGCGGTGGAGAACGACTACCTGCTCAGCGGCATTGTCGAAGATTGCCTGTTCGACGGCTGTTTTTCGGGGATCAGCGTGGATCCTGCCTCAAACGAGCGGGATGGGACAGGGGAGACAGTGCAGATCGATCGAACCCTCATTCGCATGCACCCGTTTCTCTCCAAGGGCGAAATCACACATCAGGCGCCGATCAAGGCCGTCGATCAGTCACCCAGGCTGAGGATAACGGGATCGGTTTTCGCATTGGCTTCGGTGAACATGCGTGGACTCCGTCGCCTGGAAAGAACCTGGGGGCTGGCTATCGAAAGCCGGGACAACGTGTTGCTGTGGCTGCCCGACGAACCAATTCCTTCGGAATTGCCGCTGCCGCCATCCGGTTTCAAGGTGCTGACGGGCGCTGACGCGCGCGAATACTGGAACAAGGCGCATCTGCAATGGGTCGCGGCGCATCAGAACGTGGCCCGGTTCTCCGACGAAGCGCTGTGAGAAGTCGCACTCGGGGGCAAAACATTCGGTTGCTTAGCTGTGTTGGGCGAAGTGAACTCCTGCCGAAACGCTTGTCGCTTCGCCCATTGAACGTACCTGTTTCGCAACGATAGGTTGGACCGCCGTCGCGTTCCGGCAGAGGGGGAGAGGACTACTCGATGAATCACGAGGCGGGTAACGGAACGGCGCCGCCAGGCTCCACCGCTCATATCCCGGCCACGTTTGTGACCCAGGGACGGCTGGCACGCGTCAGGGGGCAGAATATCCTGTTCAGTCCTTCCCAGCGGGCCATCTTCGCCGTCAACGATACTGCCGCCGAGATCTGGCGCTCCCTGGAAGAGGGAACATCGCCGCGCGCCATTTCGGCCGAGATGGCGCGCGCCGGCGTCGATGGGATCGAGGCAAACAGGCATGTCGAGGCCGCGCTGAGGGATTGGCAGCGGCTGAGCTTGATACGGCCCGACGCACCGCCGTCTGTGTCGGCTCGAGAGGCTGTGAGCCAGGTCGTCGCGATCGCGGGCCTTTCCGTACGCATCGAGTATCCTGCAGCCTGCGCCTTTCCCGCGGTCGCCGTGTTCCGGCATCTCGAGGTCCGACGAGAGACTGCCGACATTCTGTTCCAACTGGTCGAGCATGAAGGACGGGTCCACCTGTTCCGGGATGGCGACTGGGTTCTTTCCTGCGCGCCCGACGAGCTGCCCGTCATGGTGAAAGGGCAAATGCTGATCGAGGTCCTCGATCGCAGCGCCTACGAACTTGCTCTGCACGCGGCTGCGCTTCTCAAAAATGAGCGCATCGTGCTTCTTTGCGGCAACCCGGGCGCAGGCAAGACTACGTTGACCCTGGCCCTGGTCAATGCAGGGTTCGGTTTCGTATCTGACGATGTGACCCTGTTGGACTCCCGGGGACATGGCATTGGTCTGCCGTTTGCGCCTGCCGTCAAGGCAGGAGCATGGCCGCTTTTGGCCGAACGCTTCCCCGATCTCGACGCTGTTCCGGTTTGTCGCCGGCCAGACCGCAGGCGAGTTCGGTTTGCGGTGCCCAGCGAGGTCGTGCCGTCCTCTCCCATACCAATCGGCTATGCAATCCAGCTTCGTCGAGGTCGCGACGCGAAAGCTTGCCTCGAGCCGATCGACCCGGCCAGCGCATTGCGTGTGCTGCTCAACGGGGCGTTCGCACCCGGCCGAGAGTTGAGTGGCAGCGCCTTCGACACTCTGACCGAAGTCATCGGATCGGCGGGCACCTATTGCCTGAATTATTCGAAGCTCGATGATGCAGTAGAGCTGATCACGAAGGCATGCCGGTGAGACACAGAGGCAACGCGCTCGAGGCTCTGATCGCCGGACTTCGCGGCAGTCCGGCCGACCGGGCCGATTGGCACGCCGTAATCGCTCTGGCCAATCGCACTTTGCTCACGCCGGATTTGTTCTCCTCCCTCGCGCGCGCCGGCCAGATCCACCGGCTACCGCAGGACGTGTACGAGTATCTCCGGTTCGTTCATGACTGCAATCGGGAGCGGAACTTGCGCTTGCGTGCGCAACTGCGCGAAGCCGTTGCGGCGCTCAATCGCCGCGGCATCGTTCCGCTCCTGCTCAAGGGCGCTGTTCCCTTGTTCCTTGCGCCGGCAGGCCAGGCTCCCAGCAGGATGACAAGCGACCTCGATCTGGCCGTGGAGCCGGCCAACGAGGCGGCCGCCCAAATCTGCCTTGAAGAGCTCGGCTATGTCGAGGTGGCAGGTGAGCGAGGCATGGCGCGTGAGCAGGATGCCGGAATGCTGGAACTCCGGGCGCGCCGGGCGATCGACTTTGAACCTCCCAAGCTCGTCCAGCACGACGATTTGTGGGTGAATATTCCTACTGCCCAGTCCCGGGCTCTGCACTGGATCGTGCACGACCTGTTTAAGGAGGGCGACTATTGGCGCGGAAGGATTGATCTCAGGCACCTTCACGACCTGGCGCAATTGGCGGAGACCGAGAACGTGGACTGGAGCGCGCTGCAGGCATCCATGTCGGACCGAAGCGCCCGCAATGCCCTGGATACCCAGCTCCTGGCCTTGCATCACTTCTTCGGAACCAGGATCCCGGCAAGATGCGCGCGGCGCCCGATCGTCCGTTTCCAGCACTGGAGGCGCGTCTTCACGGCAACCCACCCGATCATCGGCGCTCCGTTGCGCCTGGCCGGGAATTTGATTTGGGGAACGCGGCGGTTTCTAAGCGCCAGGGGTTCGGCGAGGGGGGGCTCGTCCGATTTCGCGCGGCGCATCGCTCGGACGCTTTTGCTTCCAAGCGCGAAAATCTAAGCCTTTTGGTGAACTAGTATCCTGGCATCGGGAAACATAAGCTGTTGTGATACTTTGGAACCCGCATGGGAGAATCGTCATGCCAACCGAAAGCACGAAACGCTCGGAAAGGACGCAGGAAGTCCTCGTTTCAGAGGCTCAGGCGCGCCGGGACTTTCTCAAGAAGGCAGGGCGTTTTGCGGCGGTGACTCCACCGGCCATAACGGTTCTGCTCGGCACCAGCCTGAACTCCAGAGCGATCGCCAAATCGGGAGGAACACGCCCGGGCAACGGCTGGGGCGACAACAATCATATTCACATTGGTCCTCCCGGCCAGTCGTAAGGTTGACCGTCAGGGTCGCTGAAGCAGCGTTTTGAGAACCAAAAGCGCGTCGCGGGGAAATGGATCCCGGCGGCGCGCTTTCGCGTCTTTGCTTCAATTTTGATACCCCGATCGCTGGCGGCACGCCGCGGTCGGGGTATTTTGTTTGTTGGCGGCGACCGGGTTGGCGCAAGCGTAAATCGTTCCTGTCAGATCAGGCGAGCAGCCAATCGTTCAAATGGAATTCATAGATCTTGCCGTCGTTCTCGGTCGGATTCGAGTCGTTGTCCACGCCGCGATCGACGACATAGAGGCTCATTTGGTGGCTCGGATCGTCGCTGCTCGGCGCCAGGGCAAGTCCCGCCGGCTTTTTCGCGTTGGCGGCGGAGATGTCGAGTGTGCCCAGCAGATCCCCGGTTGGCGTCACCATTGCCACGGAGGTGCGTGACACGATGACATAAAGCAGGTCGTGGACCGGATCATACGCGATGCCCCCGTCAGAAGGGGTTCCGAGCGCCTCTTCAGAAAAACTCGTCACGACATCATCGCCCCCCGTGCTTGGGACCCCGTCGAATCTGCCGTTCTGGCCCGGAGCGATGGTGTAAATCCTATGGGTTGTGCCATCCTCGAGATAGAGCACGCCGCGGTTTGTGTCGTAGGCAATACTCTCCGCATCCGTACTGCCGAACGCGGCGGTCCTGAACGAGGTCACGATATCGTCGGAGGTGTTGTAAAGCCCATCGTTGCCCGGGTTCAACTCGTAGACGCTCTTCGTGCCGGTATCGTCCGAGAAGAAGAGATGGTGGTTCGCCGGATTGTAGGTGACCCCGGCCGGCTCATCCGAGAAATTGATGGTGGTGAGCGTGCCCGTCAGGGTGCCGTTCAGATTCATCTGGAAGAGATTCTTGCCGGTGAAAATCGACATCTCCTCCACCTCACTATCGGCCACCAGCAGCTTGCCGAGATGGGAGATATAGACGATATCGGTCGGGTCGGGGCTCGGCGGTGACCACTGCGAAGTCAGAATGGTGTGCGCCAAGGTCACGGATGTCGGCAACTGGGTGGCGGTGACGCCGACGGTGAAGGTGTGCGTGGCGATGCTGCCGTCGGACGAGGTGGCTGTCACGTGGAGATCGATCGTCGGTTCGGACTGAGCGTTGAGCGTGCCGCTGCTCGATCGCGTGATGACGCCGGTGCTGGAATTGATGGCAAAGCGCGAGTCGTCGATCGTGTAGGTGACCGTCGAGCCGGCATCGGGATCCTTGGCCGAGGCGGTGATGCCGACGGCAGTGCCGGCGGCGGCATTTTGGACGATCTGATTGGCCGCGGTGTTGGCATCGGGCGGCGTGTTGAACGCGATCGGTTCGGGGCTGTTGAGGACGGCGAGGGTGAAGCTCTTGTTGGCGGTGCTGCCGTCGGAGGAGGTCGCCGTCACCGTCAGGTTGATGGACGACTGAGTCTCGAAGTCGAGCGTGCCTGTGCCCGAACGCGTGATGACACCGGTGCTGGAATTGATGGCAAAGCGCGTGT
>NZ_RZST01000719.1:0-605 GCF_003997575.1 Mesorhizobium sp. M1A.F.Ca.IN.022.07.1.1 | reverse complement strand
GTCCTGGGTGACATGACGAACGGCATCAACCTGCTCGGGATCGAGGCGAAACTGCTTTTGCGGATCCTGTGTCTCGACCTTTTCGATCGCCGCCGCGACGGCAATATCTGAGACAGCAAAGCCCCGCCGCTCCGACAGAAGGCGCGCCGACTGCGCCATGTCGTATTCGATGCGCAGAATTTCCCGCGTGGTGAAGATCGCCGGCTCCGATACCTTGCCGCTCTCACCATCTACCTGCTGCGGCTTCAACAGCACCAGGTTGTCCGAGGCCATCAGCCTTGTACGGATATTGGTGAAATCCGCCGGATCGTCGACATAGCGATGCAGCGCCCTGGCGATATCCTTTTCATCGAAGGTCGAGCGCTCATTGGCAAGCTGCTTCAGCAGAAGCTCGGGATCCGCCAACAGGCGGTCCGCCATCTCCTGCCGGCGCGCCAGATCGGCCGGCGCGAAATACATCTCGACACCCTTGCGGGCGAGCGCCGCCTTCTCGGGGCCGAGGTGTTTCTGCGCAATGCCGTCGAGGCCCTGCTCGGCATAGGAGCGGCCGTCGAGGCGGATGTCGTGGCCGGCAAGCGCCAAATGTCGGTTCGCGGGTTCTGCCC
>NZ_RZST01000718.1:0-606 GCF_003997575.1 Mesorhizobium sp. M1A.F.Ca.IN.022.07.1.1 | reverse complement strand
GAATGCCGGAGACGACGGCTTTTTCTACACCCGCCTCGACGACAGCCACCGCCCGTCAAAAGTGTTCTTCCACGCGCTTGGCGACAATCCGGAGAACGATCGGCTGATTTACGAAGAGACGGATGCCGGCTTCTTCATGGACGTCAGCGGCACGCGTTCCAACGACTGGATCATGATCGGCATCAACGATCATGAAACCTCCGAATACCGGCTTCTGCGCGCCGACGAGCCGTTCGCCGAGCCGAAGCTGGTGGCGGCGCGCGAGACCGGCCTGCAATATGACCTGGAGGAAGGTGGTGACGTCTTTTTCATCCTCACCAATGCCGACGGCGCCAAGGACTTCAAGATCATGACCGCGCCGGTCGAAGATCCGGTGCAGGCCAACTGGAAGGAACTGGTGCCGCACGAGCCCGGCCGGCTGATCCTGTCGGTGCTCGGCTTCAGGCACCACATGGTCAGGCTGGAACGCAAGGAGGGCCTGCCGCGCATCGTGGTGCGCGATCGGGCAAACGGCGAGGAGCACCTCATTGCCTTCGACGAGGAGGCCTTCTCGCTCGGCCTTTCCGGCTCCTACGAATACGACACCGAAGTCATGCGCTTCACCTA
>NZ_RZST01000717.1:0-612 GCF_003997575.1 Mesorhizobium sp. M1A.F.Ca.IN.022.07.1.1 | reverse complement strand
TATCCTTTGTCGCCAATGTCGCCCGCCTGCCGCAAAAGGGTTTGCCGGTTGCAATCGAGGCCGACGAAAGGCAGCGCACTGCGCTTGCCGCCGAACATGACCTGCTTTCCGTCGAAAGCTACCGCGCCGAGCTCTTGGTGGCGTCCTGGAAACGCAACGGCGTCAAGGTCAGCGGCCGCGTCGAAGCCGACATCACCCAGGCCTGCATCGTCACACTCGATCCGGTTGCGGCTCACATCGACGAGCCCGTCGAGGCGCTGTTCTTGCCGGAGCAGTCGAAACTCGGACGCGAAGGCTTCGACGGCGGCGGCGAGATCGTTCTCGACGCCGACGGGCCCGACAGCCCGGAAACTTTTTCCGGCGACACTATCGATGTCGGGGCGCTCGCCGAGCAATTTTTCGGCCTGGCGATCGACCCTTATCCGCGCAAGCCCGGCGCCTCGCTCGAGGGCGCGGGTGACGATCAGCCCGAGGAAAGCGAATTCCAGAAAAAGCTGCGCTCGCTGCTCGGACAATCCTGAAGGCGGCCTGGATTTTGGAACAGTTGGTTGTGCGGCAGCCCAAAACCGCTATTTTCGCCGAACCTTCGCGATCCCCCTTACCTCGGCAGGC
>NZ_RZST01000716.1:0-616 GCF_003997575.1 Mesorhizobium sp. M1A.F.Ca.IN.022.07.1.1 | reverse complement strand
CCGCCGCGAAGGCGCCGAGCGGCACGCCGATGCCCATGCCGATGCCGACCGCCACCAGCGCTACCGCGATCGAGTTGCGTGCGCCGACCATGATCATCGAAAGGATGTCGCGACCGAAATGGTCGGTGCCGAACCAATGCGTCCACGAGGGCGCCTGCGTCTTGTCTGCGATGACCAGCTTGGTGACGTCGTAGGGCGTCCATGCAAAGGAGAGCAGCGCAATCGCGGCCACCAGCAGCGTGATGGCGAAGCCGATCAGAAAAGAGCGGTTGCCGAAGGCTTTGGCCAGAACCCCGGCAAGCGTTTCCTCGGGCAGGTCGACGCGCATTATCATTGCCGGCCCCTGAGCCGCGGATCGACAACGGCGTAGGAGAAGTCGACCAGCAGATTGACGGCGATCACGGCGGCGACCAGCAGCATGACGACGCTCTCGACGACGATCAGGTCGCGCTGGGTGATGGCTTGGAAAACCAGCCGTCCAAGCCCCGGCAGATAGAAGACATTCTCGATGATGATGGTGCCGGCAAGCAGGAACGCGAATTGCAGGCCGAGAATGGTGAGCACCGGGATCATGGCGTTGCGCAGCGCGTGGCGCCAGAGCACGGCGCGGTAGGGC
>NZ_RZST01000715.1:0-622 GCF_003997575.1 Mesorhizobium sp. M1A.F.Ca.IN.022.07.1.1 | reverse complement strand
GACATAGATCGGCAAGCGGTTGAGCTTTTCCTGCCGGTAGTCCTTTTCGGCATCCAGCGTCAGCACATGCGCATGACGTTCGAGCAGGCCGATGAAGGGCAGGAAAAGCTGCCGGTTGAGGCCGTCTCGATAAAGGTCATGAGGCGCGACGTTGGAGGTGGCGACCAGCACGACGCCTTTGGAAAACAGCGCCGAGAACAGGCGCGACAGGATCATGGCATCGGCAATGTCGGTGACCGAAAACTCGTCGAAGCACAGCACCCAGGCCTCCTCGGCCAGCGCCCGCGCCACCGGCGGGATCGGATCGTCTTCCTTGACATCGCCGTTCTTGCGCGCCGCCCGGTGTTTTTGGATGCGGTCCTGCACGTCGGCCATGAAATCGTTGAAATGGACGCGGCGCTTTCGCCTGACCGGCAGGAGATCGAAGAACATGTCCATCAGCATCGTCTTGCCGCGCCCGACGCCGCCATGGATGTAAAGGCCCTTGACAGCCTCGCGCGGCTTGTTGCTGCGCGCAAACAGCCAGCCCAGCGCGCTCGATTTCTGCGCCAGCCTTTTTGCGGAGATCTCGTCGGTCAGCCGGTCGAGCGCAGCGACGACGCGCTCCTGCGCAGGATCGCGT
>NZ_RZST01000714.1:0-622 GCF_003997575.1 Mesorhizobium sp. M1A.F.Ca.IN.022.07.1.1 | reverse complement strand
GAAGCTGCCGCTCCGGGTCAAGCGTAAGGTCAAGTCCAGACACAAGCCGATCTCCGATCCCAATACAGGATCGGCAACCTCACAGATCGCGACCACTCCCGAAAGGTGGTCAGGAAACACCGCTTACTTTTGGCATAGCGCACCGACCCTTGGGTCGACCTTGTGTCGAGGTTTTCAGTCGGCTTGTTGCGGCGAGCGAGGCCAGCGGAATGGCTCCGCCTCACGCCGCCGAAACAGCGTCCTTGATCGACTCCACTGAATGCTTGACGAAGTCCTTGCCGATCTCGCGCACCAACTTCGTGTTCAATGACGGCTGGTAATGTCTGCGCATTTCGCCGAGCGTCCGCGGATCAGCGATTACCAGTATGTGCTCATACAATTCCTCAAGCGCCTGGCGGTTGAGATAGGCCGCAACCGATCCGGCAAAATCATCTTCATGCAAACGGGACTCGTCAGGATTGGCAGTTGAACTGCGATGCCTGCCTCCGGATCCGGCGCGAGCCACCTTAAGGACGGCATCCTCGATTTCGATCAAATCGATATGCGGTTCGTGGCCCTTGCTATGAAATAGCCGCAGCCTCTCGCCATCTGTCACCGCTACAAGGGTGTTATTGTTCAGGAT
>NZ_RZST01000713.1:0-635 GCF_003997575.1 Mesorhizobium sp. M1A.F.Ca.IN.022.07.1.1 | reverse complement strand
GGCGTGGACCGCTTCATGTCGGAGTGTCGCGCGCTCACCAACTTCGTCGGAAATGACATCGAGACCAGCGTCGGGGCGCGCTGGGAAGGCGAGCTCGACCAGAAGCAGTTCGCCGCCGCCATGGCCGGCCAGATGCCGGAGGAGGCAGACCTCGCGCTCTCAGGCGGCCTGCAGCCGGCCTGAGCGATCGAAACAATTCCCGGAAAATTGCCTCGGTGACTTCACCGTAGCCTTCGATCCGGAGTTGCACAGACAACGAGCGTCCACCCAAGCCGAAACAGGCCGTGGCTCCGCCGCGGCCTGTTCTTTTTGTCGGACGCCGCATAGGGTGGCGCGGGCCGGCATTCTTGCCGGTGCATCCAAGCGTGAGGGCCGACGGATGAGCAGCGCGTTTCCCGAGATCTACCTTGTCCGCCATGGCGAGACGGAATGGAGCGCATCGGCAAAGCATACCGGCCGCACCGACATTCCGTTGACCGCGAAAGGCGAACAGGCCGCACGCGGCGTCGCCGACCGCCTCAAGGAGCAGACCTTCCAGGCGGTCTGGTCGAGCCCATCGCAGCGCGCCTTCGACACCTGCCGGCTGGCCGGCTTCGGCGAGCGCGCGCTCAAGAAGGCCGACCTGCAGGAATGGG
>NZ_RZST01000712.1:0-636 GCF_003997575.1 Mesorhizobium sp. M1A.F.Ca.IN.022.07.1.1 | reverse complement strand
CCTCAACAGCGTCGGGCAAGGCTCGGGTTCTCACCGAAGATGAAGAACTGGCCGCTGTCTACGACCGGAACCATAAAGGATAATAGCGATGGCTGGACCGTCGACTACCTTCACGGAAATGGTGTCCACCACCCTTCGCAACAGCGCGACGGAAGTGGCGGACAACGTTTCGAAGAACAATGCCTTCCTCAACCGGCTGAAGAAGAAGAACAAGATCCGCAATCTTGACGGCGGCACCGAAATTCAGGTGCAGCTCGAATATGCGGAAAACAGCACCTATCAGCGTTACGCCGGCCTCGACACGCTGAACACCAACGGCTCTGACGTGGTCACCTCCGCTAAGTACGATTGGGCGCAGGTTGCGCTGCATGTCGTGTCGAGCGGCAAGGAGCTTCGCCAGAATTCCGGCAAGTTCGCGATGATCAACCTGGTGAAAACCAAGAAGAACAACGCGCTCAAGACGGCGGCCAACAACTTTTCCGTCGACCTCTATTCCGATGGCTCGCTGGCGAACCAGATCGGCGGCCTGGCCAACATCCTGCAGACCAACGGTCAGGGCATCGTCGGCGGCATCGATTCCGCCACGTGGACCTTCTGGCGCAACAAGTTCCGCGAGGCCACCGGCACCAACCTTGC
>NZ_RZST01000711.1:0-646 GCF_003997575.1 Mesorhizobium sp. M1A.F.Ca.IN.022.07.1.1 | reverse complement strand
GCGCAAGGCTTCGAGCGGATCGCCGAGACCGGCGCCGTGGAAAGCAAGCGCCCGGTCGACCGCTTCGGCCTTGCGCGCCATCATCGCCGTGTCCGCCCCCGATCCAGGTCCAACCCAGTCGGACCCCTTGCCGCCGAAGAGGGCAGCGCTGAGCGCGGCCGCGATGGTTGAATTGCCGACGCCCAGATCGCCAAGGCAAAGAAGATCGGCGCCGCCCGCGACCGCTTCCATGCCGAAGGCCATGGTGGCGGCGCAGCCGCGCTCATCGAGGGCCGCTTCTTCCGTGATGTCCCCGATCGGAATATCCAGCGCCAGGTCGAAGACCTTCAGGCCGAGATCGTTGGCGATGCAGATCTGATTGATCGCTGCACCTCCGGCGGCGCAGAGTTCGACGGCATTGGCGGTCGCCGAAACCGGCCGCGGCGAAATGCCATGCCGAACGGCACCGTGGTTGCCGGCAAAGATCGCCACAAGCGGACGATTGACGGCCGGCGGCGCACGCCCGCTCCAAGCGGCGAGCCATGCCGCGACATCTTCAATCCGGCCAAGCGAAGCTTTCGGCTTGTCGGCCTTGGCAAACAGGGTGCGAACGCGGGTTTCGGCGGCGGCGTCCGCCGGCGGCAGCGTTGCCAGCAGAGTGCGGAAA
>NZ_RZST01000710.1:0-649 GCF_003997575.1 Mesorhizobium sp. M1A.F.Ca.IN.022.07.1.1 | reverse complement strand
ATCTAACAATGCCTGAGTCGGGTGATGGTTCCGTGACCGCGAAAAAATTTACGAACGCGTCGATTTGGCTCTCGACCAGTCGCGTGCGGCGTGCGCGAAAACCGCGCAAAGCACGATCGCGCCGCCGACGATGCTGGCCAGCGGTGGGAATTCGCCGAGGAACAGCAAGGCGAACAGGATGGCGAACGGCACTTCGGCCGAGCCGAGCAGGCCGGATTCGGCGGCGGGGATAAGCCGCGAACCTTCGGTCCACAGGATCGAGGCCAGCGCGAAGGAGCAGCCGAAGGTGGCAAGCAGCACCATATCGCGGGTCGAAACGGCAACCGGGTCGGTGACGAACCAGCCGAGGACGAAGAGCAGGAAGGCCGACACCGCGCCGGCCCAGACGACGGGCGAGTCGCGAAAGGCGCGCACCATGATCATGTAGAGCGCGCTGCCGGTGGTCATCAAAAGCGCCAGCCCGTCGCCGAACAGGTGGCCGCTGCCAAAGCCGCCGCCCACCATGACGGCGACGCCGCATAGCGACACGGCCGCCGCCAGCATCGTCTGCAGCCGGAATTTTTCCCGCACCAGCAGCAAGGCAAGCAGTGCGGCTATGAAGGGCGAGGTGGCGTAGATCACCGCGACATTGGCGACATAGGTGTATTTG
>NZ_RZST01000070.1:0-20163 GCF_003997575.1 Mesorhizobium sp. M1A.F.Ca.IN.022.07.1.1 | reverse complement strand
CTGCAGGCCATAGTCGTGCAGCCATTGCCCTGAGGCGAGGCCACGCGGCGTCGATTCCAGATATTCCGGCGTGACGGCGAAGGCGTTGCGGTGGGCGACGGCGTCGCGAACCAGCGCACAGCCCGCTTCGAAGGGCGCGTGCAGCCATTTGTGCGGGTCGAGCGCGACGGAATGGGCGCGTTCGATGCCGGCGACGAGCGATCTGTTTTCAGGCGCGATGGCGATCAGGGCGCCGATGCAGCCATCGACATGAAACCAGAGGTCTTCCTCTGCCGCCAACACGGCCAGCGCCCGCAAGTCGTCGATCGCGCCCGTGTTGACGGTTCCTGCGGTGCCGATGATGCAAGCCGGCTTGAAACCTGCCGCGCGGTCTTCCGCGATGGCGGTCTTGAGCGCATCGACATCGATGCGCAGATCGGCGTCGGTCGAGACCCGCCGCAGCGCCCGGTTGCCGAGGCCGAGCACTTCCATGGCCTTGCGGTGGCAGGAATGGACTTGGTCCGAGGCGTAGAAGCGCAACGGTTTTGGGATCGCCCCGACACCCCTTTCGCGCACGTCGACGCCTGCTTTGGCATTGCGCGCCACGGTCAAACCGATAAGGTTGGCCATCGAGCCGCCGCTGACAAGCGTGCCGCTGGCCGAAGCCGGGAAGCCCACCATCTCCTTGCACCAGTCGACCACCTGGCTGTCCATCAGCCCGGCGGCGTGATTGCCGCCGCCGAGGTTCGAGCCCTGGATCGCCGCCAGAAAATCGCCGAGCGCGCCCGTGAAATTGCTCGAGCCCATATACCAGGACCAGAAGCGCGGATGGATATTGCCCATCGGATAGGCCATGACGTTGCGGGCGACATCGCCATAGACCTCGGCTATCGGTGCCGGCGAGCGCGGCAGCGGCTCCGAGAAGAAGGCGCGAACCTCGACCGGCATTTGGCGCCACACCGGACGGTCCCGGACATCCTTGAGATAAGCGACGGCATCCTCGACGATCCGATGCGACAGGGCCTGCATCTCAGCCCAGTCTGGCGGGTCGAGCGTCTCATCCATCACCGCTGCTTCCTGCAAAGTGTCCATTCGCTGCTCCCCCGCCATCATTCCTGGATCGTCGCGCGGCGCCGCCATCCGAGTGGACAGCAGCGCCGCGATTTGTCCTCAGGCGTCGAACTGGCAGCCTGGTGTGGAGCGCGACAGTGCCGTCTCCTCGACATCCATCTCAGCCTCGATGCCGTCGAAGAGCGGGGTCGACATGTAGCGCTCGCCGGTGTCGGGCAGCATGCACAAGATCACCGAGCCAGCCGGAGCGGTGCCCGCGATCTGGCGCGCGACGGCGAAGGTGGCGCCGCCTGAAATGCCGGTGAAGATGCCTTCCTGCTGCGCCAGGGCCTTGGCCCATTTAATGCCCTCCGGGCCGGCGATCGGCACCACATCGTCATAGTAGCGCTTGTCGATCGCCTCCTGCAGCACGTTGGGGATGAAGTCCGGCGTCCAGCCCTGGATCGGATGCGGCTCGAAGGCCGGATGGCTGGCGGACGGCGCACCGCCCTGGCCACGCTCCTGCGGCTTGCCGCTGCCGATAAGCTGCGCGTTCGCCGGTTCGGCAAGCACGATGCGGACATCCGGCCGCTCGCGGCGCAGCACCCGGCCGACGCCGGCCACGGTCCCGCCGGTGCCGTAGCCGGTGACCAGCACGTCGAGGCGCGACCCTGCGAAATCGTTGATGATCTCGCGCGCCGTGGTCGCCTCGTGGATGGCGGCATTGGCTTCCGTCTCGAACTGGCGCGCCAGGAACCAGCCGTTCGCGTCGGCGAGTTCCACCGCCTTCTTGTACATCCCGAAACCCTTCTGGGCGCGCGGCGTCAGCACCACCTTGGCGCCAAGCATGCGCATCAGCTTGCGGCGCTCGATCGAGAAGCTGTCGGCCATCGTCACCACCAGCGGGTAGCCCTTCTGCGCGCAGACCATGGCAAGGCCGATACCGGTGTTGCCGCTGGTCGCCTCGACGACGGTCTGGCCCGGCTTCAGCTTGCCGCTACGCTCGCCTTCCTCGATGATGTTGAGCGCCAGCCGATCCTTCACCGAGGCCGCCGGATTGAAGAACTCGGCCTTCACATAGATGGTCGCGTGGCCGGGGCCGAGATTGTTGATACGGATGACCGGCGTGTCGCCGACGGTGTCGAGAATGCTGTCGAACAGCCGGCCGCGACCGGCAGTGGTCCTGATTTTCAACTTCTGCAACATGGGCTTTTCTCCTCGCGATCTCACGCGCCGGTTACAGACCGGCGGCTTGGGCGGCGCGGTTTCGACACCTTGCCGCGTTAGGTTGCTTGACCTGCCGCGAATGCGGCAACGGCGGCATTCCGGCATGGAATTGGGCTGCCGGATGCTTCCTGTCGTCTTTGGTGATAGAACATGGACCAACTGGTGAGCGTTGGAGAAAGCGTGGGAACATACGTGGAATCCAGCCGATCGAGCCCGAACGACACTGCCGCCGGCCTGTCCTTGCGACTGCTTGGGCAACTGACGATCGCGCGTGGCGGCGAGCCGGTTAAATTGCCTTCTTCGCGCAAGTTGCGCGCGCTGCTGGCCTATCTGGCGCTCGCGCCACATCCCGTCAGCCGCAGCCGGCTTTGCGAGCTTCTGTGGGACGTGCCGAACGATCCGCGCGGCGAGCTTCGCTGGTGCCTGAGCAAGCTTCGCGGCGCGCTTAACCAACCGGGCCGGCAGAGGGTCGAGACCGAGGGCGACACCGTGGCGCTTCGTCTTGCCGATACGAACGTCGATGCCGTCGAAGCCGCCGCAGCGGTCGCCGAAGGGATCGAGACGCTCAGCCTCGGGCGTCTTCGGGCGCTTGCGCAGCTCTTCGCCGGCGATTTCCTTGACGGGCTGGAGCTCGATCGGAGCCCGCATTTCACCAGCTGGCTGACCGCGCAACGCCGCCGTTTCAGCTCGTGCCACGTCGCCGTTCTGGAGCACATCATCGGCCTGCTCCCCCAGGGAGCCGATGAAGCGGGCGCCTATCTGGACAGATGGCTGGAACTCGCGCCCTTCGATGGCCGCGCCCATGTGGCGCTGCTGGAAAACCTTGCGCGGCGGGGACAGATCGGCGCCGGTGAGGAGCATATCGCGACCGCGGCGGAACTCTTCCGCTCCGAGGAGCTGGATGTCGCTCCCTTGCGGGAAGCATGGCACGAGATCAAGGCACGCCATTCCAGCGCAACGCCATGCGCGCGATCCGGGCTAGCTCTTCCGGCCCCGCAAGCACCGATCGTTGCCGTCGAATCCGAACCCGCATCGGTGCGCCGGGCCTCGTTGGCGGTGATGCCGTTCGCGGAAAGCGCCGTCAATTTCCGTGGCGGGCTTGCCGATGGCTTGACCCACGACATCATAACGCGGCTCGCCAAGCTTCGCGATTTCTTCGTCATTGCCCGCGGATCGGTCTTCGCGCTGGCCGAGAAGGACATCGCGCCGGAGGACGCCGGGCGCCGGCTGAATGTCGACTATGTGGCGACAGGCTCGGTCCGCAGCCTTTCGGGCAGGGTGATCGTCTCGGTCGAGCTCGTCGAGGTCCGCACCGCGAGGATTGTGTGGGCCGAGACCTTCGAGCACAGGCCGGACGAGATCTTCACGGTGATAGACGACATCGGCAACAGCATCGTCTCTTCGATCGCCGCCGAGATCGCGACCGTCGAGCGAAACCGGGCAATGCTTAAGGCGCCGAATTCGCTGAATGCGTGGGAAGCCTATCATCGCGGGCTCTGGCACATGTACCGCTTCACCCGCCAGGAAAACGAACTGGCGCAGCAGTTCTTCAATGACGCCCTGAAGCTCGACCCGACCTTCGCCCGAGCCTATGCAGGCCTCTCCTTCACGCATTGGCAGAATGCCTTTCAGCGTTGGGGCGATCGCGACCGTGAGGCGTCGCTGGCTTTCGCAACTGCCGGTCACAGCCTCCTGGTCGATGACCGCAATCCGGCCGCGCACTGGGCGATGGGCCGCGCCTTGTGGCTGCGCGGCGAGCAGGACGGCTCGCTGCTCGAGTTGGCAAAGGCCGTCGACCTCAGCCCGAACTTCGCGCTCGGCCACTATGCCCTGTCCTTTGTCCATTCGCAGTCGGGCGATCCGCAATCGGCGATCGGCTCCTCCGATCACTCGCGCCATCTCAGCCCCTTTGACCCATTGCTGTTCGGCATGATGGGCGCGCGGGCCATGGCCCATGCGCGGCTGGGCGAATACGATGAAGCCGCCGAATGGGCGCTGAAAGCTGCGGCCAGGCCCAACGCGCATGTCATCATCCTGGCGATCGCCGCGCATTGCTTGGCGCTGGCCGGCCGCCAGGACGAGGCACGAAACTTCGCCGCCGCGATCCGCACCACGTGGCCCGACTATCGGGCGGACGATTTCATCGCCACCTTCCGCTTCGACCGGGACGGCGAAGCCCTGTTCCGCAGAGGCGCGAAGCTGATCGGATTGAATTGATTTTCTGGCACATCCAAAGGCGTGTTGCGATTGAGGTCAGGCCGAGCCGAGAATGGCGGGTTCCGAGAGCCGGAGCGGAGCGTACTTGAAGTCCATGAGCACCAGCAAACGCGCGTTTGCAGGTCGGCATCACCTGAATATCAACAGGTCTCAGTGCATCAGCGGACCGCTGGCCTTGCGCCACGCATCGATGCCGCCCTGGATGTGGCGGGCGCTCGATATTCCGCGATCCTGCGCCGCCTGCACGGCCATCGCCGAGCGCTCGCCGAAGGCGCAATAGAACAGGATCTGCTTGGCTGTCGATTTCGCCAGCTCGTGCAGCATGCCGCCGGCGGCGATATTCTCCTGCAGCCGCGCATAGGGCAGATGGATCGCGCCGGGGATGACGCCGTGGCGATCCCGTTCGGATTGCTCGCGCAGATCGATCAGCGCCACGTCGGGCCGACCGACCAGCGCCAGCGCCTGTTCGGCGGTCACTGCCCAGCCGCGGCTGGCGATGTCGTCCTGATGCAGCCCCACCCGCATGTTGGCCGGCACGGCCACATCCATCATCTTCGGATTGGACAGCTTCAGGTTGTTCATGATATTCACGTACTCGTCCACCGACTTCACCTGCAGGCGCGGATTGAAGGCCTTTTCCTCGCCGATCGTCGACACGGTCTCGCCCTTGTAGTCGTGTGCCGGAAAGATCAGCGTCTCGTCGGGAAGCTTGAGCAGGCGGCCGAAGATCGAGTCATATTGCTGGCGCGGATCGCCGTTCTGGAAGTCGGTGCGGCCGGTGCCGCGAATGAGCAGCGTGTCGCCGGTGAAGACGCGGTCCGGCAGGACGAAGCTGTAGGAATCGTCGGTGTGGCCGGGCGTATAGACGACGTCCAGCGCCAGTCCCTCGATGGCAAGCTTGTCGCCGTCGGCAAGCCGCATCGACACGACGTCGGCCTTGGTCTGCTCACCCATCACGGTGACGCAATGCGTCCTGTCGCGCAGCGCGCCGAGCCCGGTGATGTGGTCGGCATGAAGATGTGTGTCGACCGCTTTGACCAATCTGAGGTCGAGCTCGTTGACCAACTGCAGGTAGCGTTCGACCTTCTCCAGCACCGGATCGATGATCAGCGCCTCGCCGCCGCGGCGGCTGGCGAGAAGATAGGAATAAGTGCCCGAAACGGAATCGAAAAGCTGACGGAAGATCATTTTATCGCCCCATGCGCGAGCGGCCCAACCCCGGCTGCCGACCAAGTCTAGAACAAGCATGAGGTGCCCGCCAGCGAACACTTCATGCTGATCTAAGGGCCGAGCTCCTACCGCCTGAGCACCGCGCTCAGCACGTCGCGGATGCCGATCGCGCCGACGAAGCGCGAGCCTTCGTCGAACAGCGCCACCGGTGCCGTCTGCGAGCGATGCATGGCGAGCATCACCGTCTTCAGCGACGTGCCGGGATTGGCCCAGAACACCTGCGCACCCTCCTCCGGCTGCCTCTCGACCTCGGCGCAGGATACCCACACCGCCGGCTTGCCGTCGCGTTCGGCCGCGGCCACCAGGCCGTGCTCGTCGATCTTGAAGCGCGTCGTCTTGCGCCGGTCGAGCCAGACCCAGCCATTCTCGCCCTGCTCGAGATCGCGGCGGTCGCGCATCACGTTCCAGGCGGTAAGCACCGAGAGCGGATTCACATTGGCGATGAAGTCGCGGACATAGTCGTTGGCCGGCCTGAGCACGATGTCTTCCGGCGCGCCGGTCTGGACGATGCGCCCGCCTTCCATGATGGTGATGTGGCTGCCGATCTTCAGCGCCTCCTCGAGGTCGTGGCTGACGAAGATGATGGTCTTCTTCAGCGCCGCCTGGAGCTGCAGGAGCTCGTCCTGCAGCTTGGTGCGGATCAGCGGATCGAGGGCCGAGAACGGCTCGTCCATCAACAGGATCGGCGCCTCGGTGGCGAAGGCGCGGGCGAGGCCGACGCGCTGCTGCATGCCGCCCGAAAGTTCATGCGCGTATTTCTTCGACCACTGGTCGAGATGGACCAGCTGGAGCTGCTTCTGCACCCGTGCCTTGCGCTCGGCCTCCGGCACGCCGGCGAGCTCCAGACCGAAGCCGACATTCTCCTCGACCGTTCGCCACGGTAGCAGGCCGAACTGTTGGAACACCATCGCCACCTGCTTCTGCCGCAGGCGTCTCAGCGTCGGCTCATCGCAGGTGACGACGTCGACCGTGCGGTCGCCGTCATTGACCAGCACCTGGCCGCGCGACACCACGTTCAACCGGTTGACGGCTCTCAGCAGCGTCGACTTGCCGGAGCCGGAAAGGCCCATCAGCACCGAGATCTCGCCCTCATGCACGGTGAGGTTGGCGCCGGCGCAGCCCAGCACGTTGCCGGTCTTTTCGAGGATTTCGGCGCGGGTTGCGCCCTGGTCGATCAGCGCGAGGGATTTCGCCTGGTCGGCACCGAAGACGATATCGACATTCTTGAAATCGACGGCGACGGTCATTTCTTGCCTCCAACGCCGATGCGGGTCATGCGATCGAGCACGATGGCGAGCACGACGATGGCAAGGCCTGCTTCAAGCCCGAGGTCGATCTTGCGGGAGCCGAGCGCGCGGTTGATTTCGGTGCCGAGACCGCCGGCGCCGATCAGCGCCGCGAACACCACCATCGACAGCGACAGCATGATCGACTGGGTCAGCCCCGCCATGATCGTGGGCAGCGCCGAGGGCAATTCGACCTTCCACAGAAGCTGGTTCTTGGTGGCGCCGAAGGACTCGCCCGCCTCGATGATCGCCTTGGGCACCGAGACGATGCCGAGATGGGTGAGACGCACCGCCGTCGGGATGACGAAGATGATGGTGACGATGAGGCCGGGCGCGTTGCCGAGCCCGAACAGCGTCAGCACCGGGATCAGGTAGACGAAGGTCGGCAGCGTCTGCATCAGGTCAAGCACCGGCAGCATCACGCGGTAGACCTTCGGCTTGTGCGCCGCCCAGATGCCGAGCGGCACGCCGATCGCCATTGCCATGGCGGCGGCGGCCACCACCAGCACCAGTGTTTGCACCGTCTGCTTCCAGAGGTTCTGGTTGATGATGAAGATCAGGCCGATGAAGACGCCGATGGCGAGCGGCCGGGAGCGTTGCAGGAACCAGGCGATGACGGCGACGACCAGCGCCAGCAGAACCGGCGGCAGCATCAGCAGGAGGTCCACCGCCCCGTCGAGGATGAAGTTCAGGCCGTTCGAAAAGGCCCTGAAGACGGTATCGAAATTCTCAGTGAGGAAGCCGAAGAAGGCCTTGCCCCATGGACCTATGGGAATCTTGTAGGCGACCAGAAATTTCGAGATCGGATCCATCTTTCCCCTCATTGATCCTTGCCGCCCTTGCCGAGCGGTCACCTTCTCACAGCATATGAAAAAGGGCAGCCTTTTCCAGCGGCTGCCCCTTTCCGGAGATCATGCCGGACTCAAAGCCGGCTCAACTCCTGAGCGCAGTCTTGATGGCCGCAGCCGCATCGCCGCCGTCGAAGGTGGTCACGCCGGCGATCCAGGGCGCGATCGCGTCCGGATGCTTCTTCAGCCAGTCGGTGGCGACCGTCTGGGCATCGCCACCTTTCAGGATCGCGTCCATCATCTCGCCTTCCATGTCGAGATTGAATTTCAGGTTGGAGATGAACTTGCCGGCATTCGGGCACTCGGTGGTGTAGCCCTTGCGCGTGTTCGTATAGACGGTGGCGGCGCCGAAACCGCTGTCGCCCATCCCGTCGAGATAGGTGATCTTCATGGCGCCCATCACCGGATGCGGCGTCCAGCCGAGGAAGGCGATCCACTCATTGTTCTTCATCGACTGCTCGGCCTGCGTCAGCATGCCGGCTTCCGAGGACTCGACCAACTCGAAGCCTTCGAGATTGTCCTTCGGGTTCTTGATCATGTCGAGGATGATCCGGTTGCCGTCATTGCCGGCCTCGATGCCGTAGATCTTGCCGTTGAACTTGTCCTTGAACTTGCCGAGATCGGTCAGCGTCTTGACGCCCGCATCCGCGACATAGGTCGGCACGACGATGCCGTAGCCGGCGCCGGTCAGGTTGGTGCTTACCGTCTCGACCGAGCCGTCGGCGGTATAGTCCTTGATGTCATTGGTCATCGACGGCATCCAGTTGCCGAGAAAGACGTCGAGGTCCTTGTTCTTCAGCGACGCATAAGTCACCGGCACCGAAAGCTGGATCACCTGCGGCTCGTAGCCGAGCGCGGTGAGCAGCACCGAAGCCACCCCGGTGGTTGCCTGGATATCGGTCCAGCCGACATCGGACAGTCGCACGGCCTTGCAGCTCGCCGGATCGCCGGCATAGGCCGCGGTCGTGGACAGAAGCGCCGCCAGCCCGAGGCCGGCGACGAAGGATTTCATACGCGACATGAACTTTCTCCCATTGCGGTTTTTTAAAGCGGCGCGAAGTCACGGTTCTTGCGCCCGCCTTGTTTCGCCAGCCAAACACCATTTTGATGCGGTTTCAAGCGGTTCCACACCGCGATCAACGGCGCGCGCTTGCCATTCAGCGACATGCCGCACTTTCCGGCGGGCCCGCTTTTTTGGTGGAAGGAGCCCGCGGCCCCTTCCCCGCCCCGCAGCAATTGAGCTTAAACACCCATATGGCCAAGCTCTACTTCAACTACGCAACGATGAATGCCGGCAAGACGACGATGCTCCTGCAGGCATCCTACAACTATCGCGAACGCGGCATGACGACGATGCTGTTCGTCGCCGGCCATTATCGCAACGGCGACAAGGGACTGATCTCGTCGCGCATCGGTCTCGAGACCGAGGCCGAGATGTTCCGCGACGGCGACGATCTCTACGCCCGCGTCGCCGAGCATCATGAGCACGCCACCGTGCATTGCATATTCGTCGACGAGGCGCAGTTCCTCGAGGAGGAGCAGGTCTGGCAGCTGGCCCGCATCGCCGACCGGCTGAACATCCCGGTCATGTGCTACGGCCTGCGCACCGATTTCCAAGGCAAGTTGTTTTCCGGCTCGCGCGCGCTGCTCGCCATCGCCGACGATCTGCGCGAAGTGCGCACCATCTGCCGCTGCGGCCGCAAGGCGACGATGGTCGTTCGCCTCGGTCCCGACGGCAAGGTGGCAAAGCAAGGCGAGCAGGTGGCGATCGGCAAGGACGTCTATGTCTCGCTCTGCCGCCGGCACTGGGAAGAGGAAATGGGCAGGGCTGCGCCCGACGACTTCATCGGCTTTGCCCGCAACTGAGACGGGGAGCCTCGCGACTTCCGACTAAGTTGGGCAATCGCTGCCATGCGCCGGCTGATGGCCGCTTGACTGCCACGATTCGGCACAACAGATTTGCACACTCCCCAGCGCCGCAGCTTGTCCGCAAAAACAAGAGCTTAAGGCATACCAGCTAAAGCTGCCTGAAGGCGGCGCGCATTACTCCGGCATGAGCATGCTTGCCTTATCTTTCAAGGACCTGGCCAATTCTTTTGTTTTGCCACGTCTCCCTGTCTTCCTTCTTTCAATCCCTTGAGCCCCCACATATATTCGGCGACGTTCGACACGAAACCGGATGCCGAAGCGGGAGGCCCCCTATGGCGACGTTGCAGAATTTCGATGCCGAAATTGCCAAGACCAAGCAGGTCGTCGAGGACATGCGCACCAAGATCGAGCAGTCCGGAACCGTGCTCGACACGCTGGCGCAGGCCGACAGGAAGATCGGCGATGCCAATTTCGACCTCGAGAACGCCCGCATCGAGGACGTGCTGAAACAGCAGAAGGTCATGGAAGGCAATATCGCCGACCTGATCATCGGGCTGGAGGACGCCACCAATGTCTTCGGCGCCGAATTCGAGAGCATGAAGAGCTACACCGGCTGGGAAAATCTCGTCGGCGTCTTCTCCGAGCAGCGCAAGCAGCGCATGCGCACCGACCGAGTGCGCAACATGTCGCTCGCCGGCAATTTGCAGGAGCTCCTGGCGAAATCGGACACCATCGTCGGCATCCTGAAAGCCCAGAAGCAGATCCTCGACCAGCGCTACAAGACCTCCGAAGCTAGCCTGTCGCAGGTGATCGAGCGCCGCAAGGCGACTATGACCAATCTCGAGGCGGTGCAGAAACGCATCGAGGAACTCAACCCGATGCTGCTCGACATCGAGAACAAGATCGCCGCCTCGACCAGCCAGAAGGAACGCACCCAGCTCGAGGGCGAGCGTTCGAAGATGGCGACCGAGTACAACGAGAAGCAGGCCAAGGAGCAGGAGCTGCTGGCCGAAAGCCAGACGCTGGAGCGCTACACCTCGATGTTTCAGACGTTTGTCGATTCCCTCAACAACCAGATCGCCGCGCAGTCGACGCTGATCAACAAGCTGACAATCGACACCGAGCAGCGCATCGTGCTCTACAAAGCTCTGGAAGACTCGCTGAAGACGGCCGCCCAGCAGGACGTCGCCCACAAGATCAACACGCTGGGCAGCCAGGTCGACAACACGGCCGAGGAGACGATGGCCGGCATCGGCGCCGCTTCGCAGAAGCACATCGGCGATCTCTTGGAGATGCACGAGAAGAATATGGTGGCCACCGCTGACATCCAGCGCCGCAAGAAACTCGCCGACGACGCCTTCGCCCGCCGCTTCGACGAGGTGATGAAGAAGCACAATTCGGCGAACTACGTGCAGCAGTAGGCGGTGTGACGGCATTCTTCGACACGGCGGTGCCATGACCCCCGAAAATGAAGCGGCGGCGCGCTACTTCTTCGCCATCACCGCAGCGCTGAGCGGGCTCGAACTGTTCATGCGCGACGACCGCTCGCCGCTCTACCGGCACGGCATCGTCGCCAAGGTCGTCGCCGAATACATCGCCCGGCTGGAAAACTCATTCGACTGCTGGCGCAACCGGCTGGGCTTCATGGATACGTTCCGCATTTCGCGCGCCGACAGCGGCTATCCGGTGTTCCAGAATCTGCTCGAATTGGAGAACGACCGCCGACAGGCAGATAGCCGGTTGGCCAACCTTCCGCAGGCCGGCGAGTTGCGCGAGGAGATGGCCGACTTCATCCTGCGCCACAAGGAATTGCCTGTGGCGCTGCAAAGGTCGATGGCCGAGCGGCTCTATCTGGAGGGTGTCAAGAGCGAGACCACCTTCGGTCCGTTCACCCTGGCGCAGACGGCCAAAGTCTCGGTCAATCCGAAGACCATGCGGCCTTACTACCTCGTCCACTGGGCCTCGTTCGACGGCAGCGCCAACCTGCCGCTGATCTATATGGTGACGGTCGAGGACTCCTCCGAGAGCATGGTGCGACAGCTCGTCGACGCGAACGGCAAGCTGAACGAGAAGATCGACATTCCGCTTCCTGTCGATGGCCTGCTCAACCCCGAGCTTGCCCACCGCTTCGACGATTTCACCGAGAAGAATTCCGCCTACACGCTGTCGCCGGCGACCATCGCGGTCAATCTCGACAAGGATTTCGAGCCGCTGCACCCGAAGCAGTTGCGGCGCGTCGTGCTCGGCCCGTTCTATTCGGCCGGGATCACCGAGAACAATTCGACCGTTACCGAGGTTCTGGCCAAGGTGCGCAAGCCGGAGAACGCCTGGCTGCTCACCTGGACCATCCAGGAAGTCTTTTCCAAGTCCGAGAAGCCCGGCCGCAAGGGGCTGTTCTCCAGCGAAAAGTCTACGCAGGAATTCTTCATCAACACCGACGACCTCGAAGCGGCGCGCCAAGGCGTCTCCAGCTACGAGAACCACGCGCTGATCCCGCACGAGGCCTATCAGGCGCTCTATGCCGCGGGCGAAGCGCAGAAGATCTTTTCCGGCTACAAGGTCCACATCCTGTCCAAAGGGCAGGTCATCAGCGATGTGTGACCGTCGAATCGCGGAGTATCCGTAATGGACACCGGCCTGACCACGATCTCGGAATCGACAATCGAAAAGCATCGCGCCACCGCGCAGAGCTTCATCACCCGCATCGTCGTGCTGGAGGATCCATCGCGCGAGTCCGGCACCGCGCTCGCCGGCACCAACCGGCGCTTCGTCTCGACCGTCTCGGCCGGTTCGGTGCGCCGCACGCGCGAGGTCGAACTGTCGAAAACGGTCGCCGCGATCCATCCCGACGACCAGCTGATGAGCATCCCCCAGCACATGCTTCTCTACCGCGCCCGCCGCGGCCTGGCGATCGCGCTGGCCATATCGGATGTCTTTGCCGAAGGATCCGATCTCGAAAGCCTGCAGGCCAAGAACGCGCGTGCCCCGCTCGAAGGCGACGAGGCGGCGAGATTCAAGAAGCTGCTGTCGGCCTCCGCCTATGTTTCGGCTTTCAGCTTCGCCTCCTACCTGTTCCAGCTGATCGACAGCGAAGGCGAGGCGCCGAACGACAGTCCCGAACCCGACTTCCTGTTCGACACGCCGCAGGACGCGGTGAAGTCGATCGTGGCAGGCCTCGACAAGGCAATTGCCGGCTCCAAGGACGATGCCGATCTGATGACCAGGGCGCGCGCATTCGCCCGCGTCGCCATCGACGGGCTGCTCGCGCGCAAGGGGCGCTTCGACGGCATCGGTCCGTTCGAGAACGCGCATATCCGCATTGATGCCGACGACTTCACCCTCGACGGTTTCGACGTCGCGCCCGGCAAGCGCTTGAAGCCGCTGGTGATGACCTTCAAGAAGCCGGAAGAGGTCGTCGGCAATCACATTGCCAAATACCAGTCGGTAAAGCTTGCCAAGATGCTGATGGCCTATGATTTCGACCGCGAGCTGAACCCCTTCGTCGAGCTCGGCGGCTTTCTGTTCACCTTCATCGGCGACGGCGCGCCAGGCACCGGCAAGACGACGCTGATCCAGATGATCGCCGGCCTCCTCAACAACTATTGTCAGGTCGCCGGCTATCCCTTCGTCTACGAGAATTTCGGGGTCGACCAGATTTCTTCCTACCAGGGCAAGTCCGGCCAGAACTGCCGCCAGTTCATCAACAATGTGCTCAATCCGCGGGCCATCGGTTTCGGCACCATCGACGACATCGACCAGGTGGCGGCGCGCCGCTCGGACGACCGTGCATCCGCCGGCCAGCAGGAGATCACGGGCGTCCTCATGGACGCCTTTGCCGGCGCTTCCACCGTGGTGCGCGGCAACTGCTCCTTCGGCATGTTTTCCAACTACCCCGAAAATGTCGACGACGCGCTGCGCCAGCGCGCCGGCGCCCGCTGGCTGGTCGACGGCCCCCAGAGCCGCGACGACTACATCGACATCTTCGTGCTGCTCGCCGGCAAGAACCACAAGATCCCGCTGGGCGAGCACGAGCTCTATGCCGCGCAGGAAATCCAGCGCGCCGTGACTGCGGCTTATGAGGAGCACGAGAAGCCGCAGGAAGACGGGCTGATGAAGGTCTATGAGCGCTATATGAAGGAGAACGGCGCGCCGAAGACGATGGCCGATATCGGCACCTACCTGCACATGATCAAGGATGCCGAGCCGCGCTTCACCGGCCGCGCCATCAAGAACGTGACCGACGCCATCAAGATGCGCGCCACGGATATCGAGCTGCCGGACGACTGGTTCGAGAAGCCGGAAGCCTTCATGCACAAGAGCTACGACGACAAGAAGGCGATGATCGAGGAGTTGCGCGGGCCGTTCTCGATGGACATGGTCATGCAGGAGATCAACCGCTACGCCGATTCCGAATTCCGCTACTCCGACAAGTCCGACGACGCGGCGGTCGAGAAGCTTTTGCGCGACGCGCGGCTCCGCGAACGCGCCGCGCGCGAGATGGAGGAGCTGAAGAACAAGGGGCTTTGGAATGCGTAGGCTTCCTTCGCTGCCCGCAAGTGCGGAAGGATGTGGTGCCAACGTCGGCGCCTCCCTCTCCCCGTCCTTCACGGGGAGAGGGTAAGGGTGAGGGGCAGCGCCGTGCGTGGACCAGAAGTCGCTACAACGAAACCGGCAAGACGCCTCCGGCAGTCGGATAACGACGCGGAAACAGCTCTTTGGATGGAACTGCGCGACAGACGATTGAATGGCCATAAGTTTGTGCGGCAGTTTCCGATAGGCAATTATTTCGCTGATTTTGCCTGCAGGGAGTGCCAGCTCGTTGTCGAGGTCGATGGCAGCCAGCATGCAGGCAACAGCTACGACCAGATCAGGGATCGCTTCCTGGTCTCAAACAATTGGTCCGTTCTCCGCTTCTGGAATGTTGATGTCTTGAAGAAGCGGGATGAGGTGCTCGAAACCATACTTGCTGCGATCGAATGCCGTCTCGATCGTCTGATCGAGACGCACGAGCTTCGATTTATTGCTGCCAGCGGCTACGGGGAGACAAATCTTTGATCGTTGGCGCCGCCCCTCACCCTTACCCTCTCCCCGTCAAGAACGGGGAGAGGGGGGCGTCGGCGTTGCCGCTTCGCCTTTCGAGGCTACATCCGTCGGACCTTTGCCAATGACCCGTCCCGCCAAAAAGCCCGACCTTCTGCGCGACAACGAGCTGATCTATGGCAGGCTGCTCGTCGTCGATGAGCCGCATCTCATCCAGCGCTACAACAAGGCTCTCGTCGCCTTCGGCCTCGAGCCGACCAAGCTGACGAGCTTCCAGATCGACCGCACCGGTTTCTCGCCCGAGGTGGCCGAGGAATGCGGCGATTACGGCTATCTCGATCCCAACGAGGTCAACCGCCGCTTCATCATCCTGACGCCGTCGCAAATCGATCTGCCGGTCGTGCACACCGCCTTCTCCAACACCTCGCAGCTGATGTTCGAGTTCATGTCCAAGAACCAGCGCGCCATCGACGCGCTGACCATCAAGGACGTCATCTACGGCGAGATCGAGGACTCCGTCCCCAAGGTCGACGACATCGAGGACCTGCTGTCGATCAATCAGGTCGAGTTCAAGGTTTTGTCGGCCGAGGACGTGCTCGGCAAGGCGGCCGAGCTCGGCAAGCTGGTCGACCGGCTGAAGCAGGAGCCCGACGCCTGGCGCGACAACGCCATGCTCGAGCGCATGGTCGGCCTCGCCAAGGTCTGCGGCGACATCCGCGAGAACGCGCTGGTGCCCGATCAGGTGATCTTCCGCCACAACGCCTACTGGACCAGCCATTTCGGCGGGCTCTACGTCTTCGTCGACCCCGACATGACGACGGTGATCAGCGATCCGGCAGCCCCCGGCTTCCGCCGCTCGCGGCCGTGGCAGGTCAGCTATCTGTCGATCAACGACGCCGACAAGGTATTCCGCTTCCTCACCGCCACCGGCCGCCTGGACCTGCCGCGCGCTTCCTGGATCGAGACCTCGGGCTATCTGGAGCACCGCGCCGAGATGGTGGTGAGGGCGCTGATCCGCGATGCCGAGCCCAACCGCAACCTGACGGACGTCGACAAGGTCTGGCTGCAGACCTGGATCCACAGCCATGCCGACCTGATTGCCAGCGACGGCAATTTCCCTTTCCTCAACGTCGCCAAGCGCGAGATCGCCCAGTTCGGCCACCTGAAGCTTGAAGATGTGCCGCCGCGCCAGCGCTTCCTGGTTGTGCGCGCCAAGCCCGATCATCCCGATGCCTGGCTCACCAATCAGTTGATCTCGGATTTCGTGCCGCAGGACTTCGTCTCGCGCTACGTCTTCAATAAACCGGGCTTCTACAAGGACTTCGACGGCTTCAGCGATGCATGGCGATCGCATGTTGTGGACGTTCTGAAAACCACATATTTGAAGGACAAGGCGGCATTCCGCGCGCGCCTTTTCGGCTTGACGGACTGAGGGGGGGACGAGAGCCATGCTTGATCCGATCGTGAGTTTCTTCACCCGGATTTTCCAGTGGATCGGCCGCGGCATAGGCTTCGTCGTCGGCATTATTCTCTGGCCGTTCATATGGGCCGGCCGCTGGTACGGCCAGCGCGGCTGGATCCTGAAGGCGGTGGTCGGCCTTGCCTTGCTGGTTTTGATCGGCCTTTACGCCAACTTTTTCTACGCCACCCAGTGGTGGAACAATTTCGACCCGAACTATCCTGACAAATACACCTTCGAGAAGCGCAGCGTCTCGGCCGGCGAGCAGGTCTCCGCCGGCGCTGTCACCGACACCGCCAAGACCTGCGGCAACTCAGGGATAGCCCAGGTGGCTGCCGATCTGACGGACTTCAACGTCAACCAGAATGCCTGGGTCTCCTCGATGATCCTTTACAAGCTCGGCTTGTTCGGCATCGACTGGGACCATACGCCGTGGATGGACAACAAGGCCTCCTTCCAGCGCGGCATCAACCAGGCGGTCCGGCGCACCGCCACCGAGCTTGCCGACAATCTCGGCCGCGTGCGCACCACCTCACAGATCGACGCCGACCTGCAGGATGCACGCGGCAATCTGCAATTTGACGAAGAGACCTGGTATTTCGGCCTCAACCCGTTCGGCCCCAAGACGCCGACGCCGAGCTACTACCGCGACGCGGTGCGCAAGCTGCGCTCCTTCAACGCTCGCCTTGCCAGCTGTCAGGCGACGTTCGATGCCCGCGCCGACAATCTGAAGCAATATATCGACCGCATCGCCAGCGACATCGGCTCGACCTCCGCGATCTTGAAGGAGCGCGCCGAGAACCATAATGACGGCTGGTTCGACTTCCGCGCCGACGACCGCTTCTGGTTCGCCTATGGCCAGCTCTACGCCTATTACGGCCTGATGAAAGCGGCGCAGGCCGACTTCGAGGACGTGATCAAGGAAAAGCACCTGCAGAATTTGTGGGACACCATGGACGCGCAATTCGTCTCGGCACTGCGCATCCAGCCCTTCATCATCGCCAACGGCCGCGAGGACGGCTGGCTGTTGCCGACGCATCTGACAACCATGGGCTTCTATATCCTGCGCGTGCGCTCCAACATGGTCGAGATCAGCAACGTGCTCAGCCAATAGCGCGGCCGCCACAGCAGGAGGGTGGCGGATTTGCGCCGTCGCGTCTGTCGCATTCCGCGCATTGCGCGGCTGTTTTGAGACGGCGGAACGATCCCTGCTCTGGCTTCTATACGCTCGCAACGACCGGGCGCCAAAGACCCTTGGGAAGGTCGGCCGGGAACGCAATAATTTCTTCGCAGGAAACATAGTTGCATGAAAGTTGACGCCGTGACAGCGACAGGGTTAGAACATGCCCTTGCGTCCGGGCGGAAACGCAGAACCGCCCTGTTTCCTCGTTTAACGCAATTCCGGACGGCAGACCGTCTCACACTTTTCCTGGAATTGCTGTAGTGATCGAACCCCTCCCCTCCACCGCCCAATCCAGAGGAAAGCCGTCATGGCCGAAGTGAAGTCCGACATCGAGATCGCGCGCGCCGCCAGGAAGAAACCGATCCAGGAGATCGGCGCCAAGATCGGCATCCCTTACGAGCACCTTTTGCCCTATGGCCACGACAAGGCGAAGGTCTCGGCCGAATTCATCAAATCGGTGAGGGGCAACAAGGACGGCAAGCTGATCCTCGTCACCGCCATCAACCCGACGCCGGCCGGCGAAGGCAAGACGACCACCACGGTCGGCCTCGGCGACGGCCTCAACCGCATCGGCAAGAAGGCGATCGTGTGCATCCGCGAAGCCTCGCTCGGCCCGAACTTCGGGATGAAGGGTGGCGCCGCCGGCGGCGGCCTGGCCCAGGTGGTGCCGATGGACGATATGAACCTCCACTTCACCGGCGACTTCCACGCCATCACCACGGCCCACAACCTGCTTTCGGCGCTGATCGACAACCACATCTACTGGGGCAACGAGCTCGGCATCGATACCCGCCGCGTCGCCTGGCGCCGCGTCATGGACATGAACGACCGGGCGCTGCGCGAGATCATCTGTTCGCTGGGCGGCGTCGCCAACGGCTTTCCCCGTGAGGCCGGCTTCGACATCACCGTCGCTTCGGAAGTCATGGCGATCCTGTGCCTTGCCACCGACCTCAAGGATCTCGAGAAACGCCTCGGCGATATCATCGTCGCCTACCGCCGCGACAAGTCGCCGGTCTATGCCCGCGACCTCAAGGCCGACGGCGCCATGGCCGTGCTTTTGAAGGACGCCATCCAGCCCAACCTGGTGCAGACGCTGGAGAACAACCCGGCCTTCGTGCATGGCGGCCCGTTCGCCAACATCGCGCATGGCTGCAACTCGGTCGTCGCCACCACGACGGCGCTGAAGCTTGCCGACTACGTCGTGACCGAAGCCGGCTTCGGCGCCGACCTGGGAGCCGAAAAATTCTTCGACATCAAGTGCCGCAAGGCCGGGCTCCAGCCGGCGGCCGCCGTGATCGTCGCCACCGTGCGCGCCATGAAGATGAATGGCGGCATCAAGAAGGAAGATCTCGGCAAGGAAAACATCGAAGCGGTCAAGAAGGGCTGCCTCAACCTCGGCCGTCACATCGAGAACGTGAAGCAGTTCGGCGTGCCGGCGGTTGTGGCGATCAACCACTTCACCACCGACACCGACGCCGAAATCCAGGCGATGAAGGATTTCGTCAAGGCGCAGGGCGCCGAGGCGATCCTGTGCAAGCACTGGGCTCAAGGCTCAGCCGGCATCGAGGACCTGGCGAAGAAGGTCGTCGAGATCGCCGAATCCGGCGCCTCGCAGTTCTCGCCGCTTTACCCGGACGAGATGCCGCTGTTCGAGAAGGTCAACACCATCGTCAAGCGCATCTATCGCGGCGACGAGGCGATCGCCGACAAATCGATCCGCGACCAGCTGCATGCCTGGGAACAGGCAGGCTACGGCAATCTGCCGGTCTGCATGGCCAAGACCCAGTACTCCTTCTCGACCGACCCAAACCTGCGCGGCGCGCCGACCGGCCATACCGTGCCGGTGCGCGAGGTCAGGCTCTCGGCCGGCGCCGGCTTCGTCGTCATCATCTGCGGCGAGATCATGACCATGCCCGGCCTGCCCAAGTCGCCCTCCTCGGAGAAGATCTTCCTCAATGAGCAGGGCCAGATCGAGGGCCTGTTCTAGGCAGCGTTGGGAGCTGAAACGACCAAGGGCGCCGCACTGCTGCCGCGCCCTTTTTCTTTCGGAGTTGGTGCGGCTAGAGCAGTTCCAGGAAAAGTGTGAGCCGTTTTCCGTCCGGAATTGCGTCAAAAACAAAAAGCCAGAGCATTTCGCCGTTTCCGTGAAACGGTGAATGCTTTAGGCAGCGTTCCGCTTCAGCGCCCGCTGGTTCGACGCATAGATCGTGTCGCGCTCCGGCAGGGCGCCGGTCTTCAGGCAATCGATCCATTCGGCGGTCTTGAGCACCGCGGCGAAGCGCGACTGCAGCACCACGCTCACCACGCGATGGATTTCTTCGGCAGACGCGTAGCCGGCGCTGTTGGCGTAGGGAACCGAGCCGCTGGCATCCGAGAGGAACTCGACGGCAAAGCCCATATGCACCGCATGGATGATGGTCGACAGGTCGCAATTATGCGTCATGTAGCCGACGAGCGCGATCGTATCGATGTGGTTGGCGCGTAGCCAGTTCTCGAGGTCGGTGCCTGTGAAGGCGGAGGGCAGCGTCTTCTCGACATAGTGGTCGCGGGCGCGCCCGGCGATCTCGGGATGCAGTTCGCCGCCACTGCTGCCGGCATCAAGGTCGTTGTCGTGAAGCAGATGGCGCCGGAGACTTCGCCGATCTTCGCCGGCGCGGTATCGAGGATGGTGCAACCGGCGTTGAGGAAGGCGCCGTCGCCGAGGACCAGGTTGAAGCCGTAAGCGCAGTGGAACGGCGCCTCGATGCGCGCGCCCTCGCCTGCGCCGCCGAGCAG
>NZ_RZST01000709.1:0-652 GCF_003997575.1 Mesorhizobium sp. M1A.F.Ca.IN.022.07.1.1 | reverse complement strand
GCGGCGCCTGATCGAACTGTTCAGGCGCTTTCCGCGCACGCGCTTCAACGAGCTTGCGATCCATGCATCGCGCGTCGACGCCGTGCCCTTCATCAGGGCGGCCGCGATCGACGCGCTCGCCCGCGCCGGCGGCTTCGGCTTTGCCGCCTTCTTCGCCGGCTTGGCCGGCGATGCCTCGCCCGAGGTTGTCGCCGCGGCGCTGCGCGCGCTGGGCCTCACCGGATACGCCGATGCGCCGGCGATCCTGACGAGCGCGATGGCAAACGACGACTGGGACGTGCGCGCCGCCGCCGCCGAGTCCGCGCGACGCCTCGGCCTTCCCGAACTTGCCCCGCCGCTGTCCAGGCTGCTGGACGACGAGGTCTGGAACGTGCGCTATGCCGCCGCCAAAGCGCTGCGCTCCTTCGGCCAGCCGGGCGAGCGGCTGCTGCGCCAGATTGCCGACAGCGAGGTCTCGCGCAGCCAGCGCACCGCCTCGCTCATTCTTGCCGAGGGGCCGGCCGCATGATTGCCGATTGGAGCGACGAGATCGTCCTTGCCGCCACCATCCTGTCCTGGTTCATCATCGCGGCGGGGCTGGCGCAGACGACAATCTATCTGCTGCAGCTCGTCCTCGCCGGCTATGCGCTGTCCAAGCGCCCGCCGGTGGCGC
>NZ_RZST01000708.1:0-658 GCF_003997575.1 Mesorhizobium sp. M1A.F.Ca.IN.022.07.1.1 | reverse complement strand
ACTTCGATCACCTTTTCTACCGCCGGCGGCAGCGAAGGCATTTCGGGCCGCTCGACTTGTCTTATGTCGCCACGCTGCTTACCCGCCTTGGGGCGACCGAGGCCACCGATTGCACCAATAAAGAAGGCACCGTCCGCGATCACCGGGGCGCAAAAGCCAAACCGACAACCCGGATGGTATTCGAACACGTCCCTCTGCGGCTTAACGGTTATTCCGCGCGAGTCGCCGTCCCACTGGCCAAGCCGTGCCGGCTGTGGCGCTGCGTCGTCTCCGAGCCGCGGCTGTGTCGCCGGCAGAGCGAGATACGCGTCGAGTGATCGCGGATCTGGGTTCTTCCCGCGCGGCCTGCCGTCCTTGCGGCTGCGGTCGACGGAAAGGCCCTCCGCAACATAGTTGTCGTTGGCGGCCAGCGGCAACCGCTCGCGCGCTATGAGCCACAGTGCGGCTGCGCCTGCAGCGTCATGCTTTTTCAGCCAATTCAGCGTCGGCCTGCCGCCACGGTAACGAACGCGCACCGCGGCTTGCTTCGGTTCGGGATGTTTCCTCAGGAAGGCGTCTGCCTCCGCCAAGATTTGCTTGCGAGCAGATTGCATCACGCCGCCACCAGCCTCCGATAAACCGCCAGTTCACCAGGCATAGGCTCGCCGTCCGCCTGGTA
>NZ_RZST01000707.1:0-678 GCF_003997575.1 Mesorhizobium sp. M1A.F.Ca.IN.022.07.1.1 | reverse complement strand
CTGTGGCGCCGGTTGCTCCGGTCGCACCCGTCGAGCCCGTTGCTCCGGTATCGCCGGTGGCGCCGGTCGCACCTGTTGCTCCGGTCGCACCTGTCGAGCCCGTTGCTCCGGTATCACCCGTAGCGCCAGTCGCACCTGTGGCGCCGGTTGCTCCAGTCGAGCCGGTATCGCCCGTGGCGCCAGTCGCACCCGTAGCGCCGGTCGAGCCGGTATCGCCCGTAGCACCAGTGGCGCCGGTTGCTCCAGTCGCCCCAGTGGCCCCGGTCGAACCCGTTGCTCCGGTATCACCCGTTGCTCCAGTCGAGCCGGTCGCACCCGTTGCACCCGTAGCGCCGGTCGCACCTGTTGCACCCGTCGAGCCCGTCGCTCCGGTATCGCCGGTCGCGCCTGTGGCGCCGGTTGCTCCGGTCGCACCCGTCGAGCCCGTTGCTCCGGTATCGCCGGTGGCGCCGGTCGCACCTGTTGCTCCGGTCGCACCTGTCGAGCCCGTTGCTCCGGTATCACCCGTAGCGCCGGTTGCGCCTGTCGCACCCGTTGCTCCAGTCGAGCCGGTCGCACCCGTTGCACCCGTAGCGCCGGTCGCACCTGTGGCGCCGGTTGCTCCAGTCGCCCCGGTAGCTCCAGTAGCTCCAGTCGCGCCGGTTGCGCCTGTCGAGCCGGTCGCACCCGTTGCACCCG
>NZ_RZST01000706.1:0-682 GCF_003997575.1 Mesorhizobium sp. M1A.F.Ca.IN.022.07.1.1 | reverse complement strand
GACCTTTGGGATAGCGGCCAGTGGGACGTTGCCCTCTGGGATCAGGCGGCGCCACAGGCGACAGTTAGCGGCGGCCAGTGGATTTCGATCGGCAAGACCGGCTACGTGATGCAGCCGCAATTGCAGGCCACCGGCTTTCTGAACCAGCGCCCAGACGTCGAATTCGTCCAGATCGACGTGACCTTTGAAAATGGCGGGGTGGTCGTATGAGCTACGACATCGCCATCGAGAGCTTCAACGATGCCTGGCCAGAACTCGAACCGCTTTGCCGGCGCCACTATGGCGAGATGCAGGCGCGCATGGCGGCCGAGGGGATGCAGATCGGCGACTTCAAGCCGCGCCTGAACGTCTACGGCTCGGCCGGGCATCTGCTTTGCTTCGTGGTCAGGGTCGAGGGCGAGGCCGTCGGCTACGCCTTCATCTGGCTCACGCAGGACATGCACAACAGCGAACCCATCGCCATGGAGGATACCATCTACATGCGGCCGGATCACCGGAACGGCATCGGACGCCGTTTCACCAAGCACATCCTGGCCGAACTCAAAGCGCGCGGCTGCGTCAGGGCGCACGTGACCATCGCCACCGATCTACGCGTTGCCAAGATGTGCGAACGCGTGGGCTTCAAGCGGTCGGCAATCGCAATGACGTATTTCCTTCAGGAGGCCTGACCAATGTGCGCGCC
>NZ_RZST01000705.1:0-682 GCF_003997575.1 Mesorhizobium sp. M1A.F.Ca.IN.022.07.1.1 | reverse complement strand
GCATGGAAGGCTCGGCCGCCGTTACGGCGATAAGATCAGCCTCGAATTTCCTCGCGATCTCCTGCGCGAAAATCAGGCGCGGCGTTGCTGGTGCGTCGATGTCGAGCTGGACTAGAATTGTCGTGTAGGTCATAGCCGGACTCCTAGTGGTGTCGGTAGTGAACACGATCGGTCACAATTCGCCTTGACGCACATCAACTTCGCCCCGGGCAGTCGACCTGGGGCCAGAAACGTTGCATGGGGAATTTCCTCGACTGGCCAACTGTAGCCCTTTGTCGAGCGCGTCTCTCAGATTTGTGCTTCAGCATGCCGGTCGCTGCGCTACCGAACGACGACATACTGCATGCCGCCGCCATGGAATATGCCCAACAGCAGCAGTCTGTCGGACCGTCTTGCAGACTGCGCCACCTGGGTTGCTGAGTGAACCGGATGCTGATCCACGCTCACAATGAAATCGCCGGCTGACAATCCGGCCGCTGCAGCATTGCTTTCTGGATCAACCGAGGCAATCTCGGCACCATCTGTCCGCCCGTAAGCGGCAGAGTCCGGGGAGATGTCGGTCAATACCACGCCCGCCAGCAGCCCCTCGCCCTTGATAAGACGCATGCTAACGGTGTTCGCCTCAGCAAGCTGCACCATCAGCTCCAAGGATTTGTTCTTCCTCACGTCGACAGCTTGGTTG
>NZ_RZST01000704.1:0-697 GCF_003997575.1 Mesorhizobium sp. M1A.F.Ca.IN.022.07.1.1 | reverse complement strand
CTGGCCAAAACTGCCGGCGGGGAAGGGCGGTACCGCCTCAGCGCTCTCGATGGCGAGCATCGCCGCGGCAACACCTTCGCGCAGTGCCCTCCGCAAAGGCAGCCCGCGCAGCAGCGCGGCAACCGTTGCTCCGGTCAGGGCGTCGCCGGCGCCGGTTACGTCGGCAACTCGTCGCGGGGAGGGCGGGTCGATGGCGAAGACGCCCGATTGGTCGAAGCCGAGCACCGGAGCACTGCCGGCCGTGATCACGCCTGCCGTCAAGCTCAGCCGCCTGAGTTCCCCGACAAGATCGCGGCCGGAAATATCCGCACCAGCCAGCGCCGCCGCCTCTCGGCGGTTCATGAACAGCAGCGAAAGATTGCCGAGCAGCGGCGCCAGCCGCACCACCTTGGCCGGCGAGATGGCGATGGCGAAAATCGGCCTGTCGCCGGCTTGCGCAACCAGACGCTCGAGGGCCGCCGTTGGCAGGTTCGCGTCGCAGAGGATCGCGTCTGCCTCGGCGATCGCCTCGCGCGCCTTGGCGCGGCGGATCTGCTTGGGGAAGGCGAGGTCGTAAAGGCCCATATCGGCAAAGCCGACGATCAACTCCCCCTCGCTGTCGATCAGCGCAGTGTAGCTCGGCGTCGTGCGGTCGAGGAACACCGCCGAAAGGTCGGCGATGCCGGCCTCGTCGATCGCCGATGCGACGGTCTCACCC
>NZ_RZST01000703.1:0-703 GCF_003997575.1 Mesorhizobium sp. M1A.F.Ca.IN.022.07.1.1 | reverse complement strand
CGGTTCTGCCGATGCGGTCCGACAGATAGCCGCCCAAAAGGCAGCCAATGATGCCGGAGGCGACGACGAAGAAGGTCGAAAGCGAGGCGGCAGCGGCCGATCCGATCGCCTGCGCCTCGAATGCCGAGCGCGTATAGGCAAGCAGCCACGCCCACATGGCGTAGAGTTCCCACATATGGCCGAGATAGCCGAGATTGGCCAGGAGCAGCGGCCGCTCGCGAAACACCTGCCCGATGCGCGATGGCTCGAACACCGCCTTGCCGAAAGGATAGGGCCCCTCCCTTGCGAACAAGAGAAACAGGAGCGCGCCGACCGTCGTTGCTAGACTGGCGGCCGCGACCACCGGCCGCCAGTCGAGCGCGGTCAGGACAGCGCGAAAAAGATGCGGCAGCGCCGAGCCGATGGTGAGCGCGCCTATGACTGCGCCGAGCGCCAGCCCCCGGTCGCGCGTGAACCAGGTGGCGACGAGCTTCAGCGCCGGCGGATAGACGCCGGCAAGTGCTGCGCCGGTGACAATACGCGCGGCGATCACGCCGCCCGGCCCGAGATGAAACAGCAGGCTCGCATTGGCGAGCGCGGCGACAAAAGCGGCGGCCGCCATCAGCCGGCTGAGCCGCACCAAATCGGGAAGGTTGACCAGGCTCGCCCCCAGCGCACCGATCACGAAGCCGACCTGAACGCCGTTGGTCAGCCAGGCCTCCCC
>NZ_RZST01000702.1:0-706 GCF_003997575.1 Mesorhizobium sp. M1A.F.Ca.IN.022.07.1.1 | reverse complement strand
GGATCGTCAGCAATCAGATAGCCGCGCCTCGGTTACCGGAATTGGAGAGAGGTACCCGTCGTAACCGCGGAGTTACGCACGGGTAAAAGCAGCCTTCACCTCTCCCTGGCCAATCAGCTTGGAGAAACGACGATAGTCCGAATGCTGGAACCGCCATCGGCCGGCGGCAATCGCGGGATGCACGCCAGCTTTCTGCGCCGCCTCCAACACCTCCTCTGTTCTGCTGTCCTTGTTGATCCCCTTCCAAATAGCGGGAGGGATAAGAGCGTTCAGCGCAAACGTGTCCGCCTCCGCTTCGATGGCTTCCGAACTAGCCACGTCCAGATCGTCCAGAATAACCTGCCGATCGGGGCCCAAGTGGCAAACCACGTGTGCAAACTCATGCAGTAGCGTAAACCAGAAATTATCCAATCGATCATGGCGCAGAGTTAGCGCAATCACCGGAACACCATCACTACGGCACATCGCTGCCCCGTCGAGAAATGTCCCCGGCATGTGCTCCAATATAGTCAATATTATTCCCATACGATGAAGCGCGGTGACGAGTTGATCCTGCCAGTCATTCAACAGGCTCAGCTGTGCCAGTTGCCGTGCCGCCTTGTCGGGATCAATGATCCTAGTTTTTTTGACAGTTATCTTTTCTGCGCGAACCAATACTGCTGCACACCACGCCTCCAGCGCCGCCATGTCCGTCTTGGCGTTGGTG
>NZ_RZST01000701.1:0-714 GCF_003997575.1 Mesorhizobium sp. M1A.F.Ca.IN.022.07.1.1 | reverse complement strand
CGTTACGGCCATGCGATGGCCGGCCTGGTCGAACGGGCCAAGATCGCGCTGACAGAACATTCCTGGGCCGAGGTGAAGGTGTCGCTGCCCGGCGTACGCTTCGCGGCCGGGATCACGCGCGCCGGCCTGGAAGAGACGATCGGCGGCGATATCGAACGGGTGGCCGCGACGGTCAGGCAAACGATTGCCGACGCAGGCGTTCCCGCTTCGGCCATCACCGCCGTGTTCCTCACCGGCGGTTCGACGGCGATCCCGCTGGCAAAGCGGCGGATCCTTTCGCTGGTGCCGCAGGCCTCGGTTATCGAAGGCGATATGTTCGGCTCGGTCGGGCTTGGGCTCGCGCTTGATGCGCGGCGCAAATTCGCCTGACGCTTCCTTGCTCTAGCCCCTCCCCGTTGACGACGCGTTCTGCTTGCCGGTGAGATGCGCCTTGAGCGCCATTTGCGCGAGGCTCGCCTGCCGGTCGCGATGGGTAATCATGGCGAAATCGCGTTTCGGCAGAATGACCGGCACGGATCGCAAGCTGCCTTCCGCCAGCGAACGCGCAATGACGAGCTCGGAAATTATAGTCGCGCCGGCACCAGCCTCCACCGCCTGACGCACAGCCTCGTTGCTGGGCAGAACAAGAAAGATCTGCAACTCCGCCGGCGGAACCCCTTCACTGCGCGCAAAATCCTCCAGCGCCTCGCGCGTGCCCGACCCGCCCTCCCTGAT
>NZ_RZST01000700.1:0-716 GCF_003997575.1 Mesorhizobium sp. M1A.F.Ca.IN.022.07.1.1 | reverse complement strand
GCCCCAGTCGGGACCGCGAGACGCCTTCACCGACAAGATCGACGATGCCGACGATTTCATGTCCCGGCACCAGCGGCAGCTTTGGTCGCGGCAGATCGCCGTCCACGACATGCAGATCGGTCCGGCAGACTGCGCATGCCTCGACCTTGAGCCTGATCTCACCTGGTCCCGGCGTGGCGTCAGGGCGGTCGACAAGCTTCAACGGCTTTCCGGGCTCTTCCAGCACCATCGCCTTCATGACACTTCCGCTTTCCAAAAAAGCGAGCAAAAGCAGAGTAGCGCACCAGTCGCCCACGACAAATGGCCAGCTGCATACCGACTGTTTCTACCGTGAGCGCCTGATCCTCACCGGCTTAAGCCCGACATGGCGCCCATAGCCGTACCCTGTTGAATCGCGGTCGCGCTTTCCGCTCGAATCCGCTCCCAGATAGAGCCCTGCGCCAGCAAAATAGGCAAGGCCGAGTATCCCGGCGCAGATGACGATGAAATCGGCGGTCATGGTCAAATCCCTTTTGTTGGTGGCTGAGCGAACATTGCCGAGCCAATTCCCGTGGGCATTGATCATGGTCAATTGCATTGCAGGCTACGTAGTTTCCCGTAGGGACATAACCGAATTTCGGCACCTTCGGATTTGCGCGATTGCTGTTGTCACGGATCAACCGGGAAAGACAGCCATGTACGCTCAAGCTTCCGCCAAGATCGAACTGCCGTCATAC
>NZ_RZST01000006.1:0-40539 GCF_003997575.1 Mesorhizobium sp. M1A.F.Ca.IN.022.07.1.1 | reverse complement strand
ATGCGTATTACTCCGACTCAACCGCGCGGGGAAAACCAATGGCGAAGAAACCCAATGAGACTACGAGCAAGAAAGTTGCTTCGACGGCATCCAAGTTGCTTCGTTCTAACAGCTCCTCAAAGGCAGTCAAATCGGTCGCGGGATCCGCTCTTACGCAAAGGGTGAAAAAAAAGAAATAGCGCCGGTTTGACAGACATGAAGCAGTTTTGGCCTCATTCAGAAGAGCGCCAAGGAGTTTGGTTTCCGGCGAACTGGTTGTGTCCGAAAAGGTGGACTGCACGTTGGCGTCGACGCCATCCACAAACTGGAGAGCGCAGAGATTGGCGTTTTGGTTTGCCTTGATCCACCAACGGCACCGATGCTGAGAGAGGCTGCATCCGAGGGTGAGGTCGGCCCGCGCTCAAAGCAAGTTCCTAAAGTCCAGATTTAGAAGACGCCCGTCGAACGCCTGGGGGATGATAGATCTTCCGGAAGTAGGAAGACAGCCGGCTGTTTCGCCACAAAAGCTTGGCCGCAAGCGGGTTGAGGGTCAAACGGAAATGATGTTTCCAATGTCTTCAAACAGCAGAATGTCGAAGGGCCAAAACGCAAGGGAAATGGGCCCATCCGGACGGTCGACATCGAAGTGACCCGCGGACCATAGCCGAAAACAAAATAGCCTTTAAGGGCCCGCTCGACTGAATCCAGGAGCGGGCTTTTCTAATTCAGGGCGGGGTTCGAACCCACGAGACCGATGAAGGTCCACCTCCTTATCAGGGATGCGCAATCGACCGCTCTGCCACCTATCCACAACGTTGGTTCGATTGATCGATCTTCAAGCCCCGAGACATTCTCGGTGCGAATACGGCGGACTTTTGCCGCAAGCACGGCATTTCGGCAGCGACCTTCTATAAGTTCAAGGCGAAGTTTGGCGGGATGGAATTGTCCGACGCCCGTCCCCTGACGGCGCTGGAGGACGAGAACGCGCGGCTCAAGAAGCTGCCGGCGGAGCGGATGCTCGACAATGGATCTTGAAGGATGCTGCCGCAAAAATGTATGGTCCGCCCCGTCCGGGCAAGGTGTCGCGAGATCGCGAATGACCTATGGAAGGGCCGATACCCTCGAAGAGCGGCTTGGGTTGAAGCCGCTGGTTGGCCAGCGCATTGCGCCGATCATCATCTTCGCCGCCAGCATCGAACATCACCTGGAGCGGCGTTGTGGAAGCTCAAGGGCGTCAATCCAAAGGGCATTCGACCCGAGACCGACGCGAAGATGATCTCTGATTTGATCGGGATGCTTGAAACATTCGCGTCAACCGCTGCCAGCGGGAGACGAGCGCACCCTTCTTCAGACATGGTCCAATGCGGCCAGTCTTGCATTTGCGATCAGGAATGACATCGCTCATGGCGTGCCACCAACTTGGGCGAGAACGCGCAAGAGACCGTCCAGCGACTATTGGGCCGACGATCACTCTCTCGATCTCGTTCGTCACGCCTTCGCGGTTCTACTGCGCGTCACTGTTGGCGTTTCGACAGAGAAGATGCCGTTGATCGAGCTTGCGAACCCATCTTTGCTACGTGCCCTCCGCCGCGAATTATTCTGAGCGAGATGGCCTGCAAAGACTATAATCCGACCTTCAGAAATACTAAATCGGCAGCGATGGCTTCCTATTTCCCCGCGAGCGCTACACTGGTCACTTCAAGAATGGCGGCACCGTACCGCGGGCGCGCAGGCCAGGATGTCCAGTTCGACGTCACGGAAGGCCAATCGAAGACACGATCGAGGCATTCAACAATCTTGGATTTAACGATCGCACGATGACGATCAATCGTACGGCTACTCGGGCTATATCGCTCGAACTTGGACCGATTGCCCTTGGCCGCTTCCAGGTCGCATTGGTTTCGAGGTTGTGCCGGCATTCAACGAAGCTTTCTACGGCGCGCTCCACGTCGATCATATCGATCACAGCTGGAATGAGAATGACGGCCTCGCTTTTCGCATTCAAAATACACTTGGCCTTGCCGGCTTAGTGGTCGGCGGCAAAGTAGAGTTCTGCAAGATAAGCGGCACCATTCCAATCGGCGGCGCGCTGGTTACCTTGGGCGCGAAGTCGGCGACGGGGTCGACATCGCTTGATACGCCCAATGGCGACAGCACAACCTACCATGTGCGGCTCACGCAGCCGATCTACATGCTCGCCCATGTCGTCACGCCGGTGTTTTCAGGTACGGTCCCCCTGTGGTTCAAGTTGGAACTGACCAAGGGCAAGATCCCTACAACGCTGGGACAGAAGGGGTCGATCCAGATCACACCGACAGGACAGCGCCGTGACTACGTCCTTGTCGTTAGGCTCGATCAGGCCGCCTTTCTCCCGCAAGGGCTGACCGCGTCGGGCAAAGTCGACGTTAATTGGCAGGCACCGACCACGCTGCCGCCGACCGCGGCCGGCATCACGATGCCGCACCAGTAGCGAATTTCTCGCTGTAGCCGGGTTTGAGCGCAGCAAGCGATCTATTCGTCGCACTGCAATCGGCCTATGGCGAACTGAGTGCGAGGCCCTTTTGGAGGGCTTTTCCGTGTTGGCCGAAACGGTAGCTTTGGGTCAGGTCACGACTATGCCTAGCGGGGTGCCTCAACGTTCGTTTCCGACTATTTGTGCCTTAAAACTGCCAACCTGCAACGGCCCAACGCCGCCTGGCAGCTTTTGCGCCTCGTGTCGGCCATAGAGGCGAACTTTACCTCTGCCCGGAAGCAGACATTTCGGTTGACAACGCGCGCCGTCGCGGTCGCGCCATGAACAGGCATGGAATGTGGGTTCAACTGAAATGGATAGCTGGAGACTAGTATTGGCAAAAGTGCTTGCATCGCGGTGCGAACTGACGCTCTCTATTAGCTTAAGGTAAGATCAATTAGCTAAACCTAGTGCCATGGGCGATACTGACATCAACGCCGCTTTCGCGGGGGTGGACATAGCGCGATTTGCCCCGAGGGGGCATGAGCGTTTTGATGGTCCTATTCGAACGTTCTCAGACGCAGATGGGACAACTCTCTCAGCAATATCGGATCGAACGTTTCTTAGGTGGATAATCAGAGAACTCGGCGATCTGAGGGGGGAAGCGCATATACGAAATTGGAACAGGAACTGGTTATCTGGTGTCAGTACTCTCCTTGCTAGCCGGCAGGGAAGGAGACGTCCCACTGATATTTGGTTGCGAGATTATTCCCGACCTCTTCGATCAATCACAGCGCGCCCTCATCGGCACTTCTGGTGTGCGCGTGCAATTAGGTGATTGGGTCGATCGACTACCCGAGCTGGGTCTCTTCGACGTCATAATAGCCACTTCTGCGTTTCGTGGCATCCCGCGACTGCTTCGCGAGGCGTTGCGGGTGCCGGGAGGCATGCTCGCTATGCCTGTAGCGATTCCGGGTGGCGGGGACTGCTTTACGATCTTCCTAGCAACCGAGAAAGGACTACTCACGGTCGGCGCTAGGATGTCCGTGTCCGTCCCTACAACCGGTTCCATTGCAGATGAGGACACATGGTACATCCCGCTTGAAAAGCTTATTGATCCGCGACCGAAGTCCTTCTTGCATATTGAAAAGGGCCGAGGCTTTGGTCACCCTGTTTTGGATTCTTTGGCATTCCGGAGCTACCTTTTTGGCGCTGAACCGAATTTCCGCGCTGTGAACCTAGGCGTCGAGCGTACATTCGACCTCACACACTACTCTTTCGGTCTCATCGATAGCGAGCGCCGCTCGGGCGCGCTTTATCACGGCCGCGACATAGTCGTGTTCGGTGATCTGGGCCTCGAATTTGCCGGCACCTTGGCAGCCCATCGGGAACGATGGCAAGCAAATGGGCAGTCGGATCTTAGCCGAGTGCACTATCATATCCCTTGGACCGCGTTCGATGCTGACCAGTTGCCAAGCGGATATGTTGCTGCCCTTGGAGGCTGAGGATGTTGCAGACGGCTCCTCCAGACTTGTCATACGTTTGTCCCGATGTGAGATTTCGGGAAATAGGTTGCATCCCCATCATCGGAATGAAGTGCGCAGCAGAGCTGATGGAAACTCCCTGGGTGTCGCGAGACGTTTCCGCTCTGGATGAACTTGCTGCCCTCCTCACACCCCAGCGTATCGCGGCACGGCATGGGACGCGCTTGGTCACGCTCGAGCATAAGGAACGATGGCGGAACCTCCGGGCGCAACAGAGATTGGGCGATTATCTCGCTGGTCTCGACACAACTGAATTTTATCTCAGGCAGAGTGACGCGTCCTTCGTCGACATCGCGCATCGATTGCCTGTTTCACCTCGATCACGCGAGCCGGCATACTTCGACAACATATGGATCGGTCCGCCAGGAACGGTGCAAACCTTTCATCAAGATAACCACAACGACTACGTCACGAACCATAATTACTTCATTCAGTTGTTTGGGTGGAAATATGTTGCAGTCTGCCACCCACGGGATACCTTCGCGCTCACGGACGGCGCCACAGTGCGAGGGCACCATTGCGATGCCTCGCCGACGGACCCCAATGTCTGGCAACGCGTGCCGTCGTTACGTCATGCAATCGTCGGTCCATGCGACCTCCTGCATATCCCTCCCAGTTACTGGCATTACGTCCAATCCCTCTCAGTTAGCATTTCGGTGTCGCGTTGGTGGTTCGATAACCACTTGGCAGAGATCATTTACAGCGTTGGGCAAGAGCGTTGGGAGCGTCCTGCAATCGTTGTGGCGGATACTAGGAAATTCTTGGCTGACCTTGAAGAGTTTGGCGGCGCTTCTGCCTTGAAGCGTGTCCTTTTGCAATTGTCTCCCATCGCAAGATTTGCAATTATAACGGCGTTCAGTGAATTCTATGGCAAAGGAGTTTTCGACTATGTCTGAAGCACCGCTTTCCTTCGAACTGAGTGAAGATCAAGCTAAGGCCCTCAGGTCCCTCGCTGGAGGTAAAGGCATACGCATTTCCGGTTATGTCGATGGGACAACCCTGAAGGTCGACAACATTGCCATCAACGCAGGGATAATCGGTATCAGCAGTTCACCCTTCAAGGACGGCATGGCCCCTTTTATCGCTCTTGCAATGGCCCGCTCGAAGTTGAAAAATGACAATGGACTACGTCGCGCGTTTTGTTGAAACTGCCCTTGACGAACAAGGCGACATAGCAACGCGCGACTACCTTCGGCTGTTTGGCGACGCTGTTGCACGTCACGTGCCGCCATACTTCCTCGCCGACTACGGCAACAGTTTTAGGTCGCATATTGAGAACCCGGTATGGGTGCTGCAGTCGCTTGTCTCGAATGCGATCAAAGAGGGCGAGGGTTCCCGCGACTTAGCGAAGATTGCCAACGCTTGCACAAGTGCCGGGCTTGTTGACGATCTGAGCCAGCATGTCGAGGATGAGGCAGGTCATTGCCGAATGTACCTTCGTCTCGCCGATCTGGTATTTCCAGACGCATTGCCAGATAATGTGCGCGGGGCCGTTGAGACCCAGTTTCCCCCCATGCAGCACAGCCAGGTCGAGGCCGCTAGCCTCGAAACCTGGAGGGTGCTCGACTATTTGATTCAGGTGAACCTCGGTGAGGTGAGGACCCGCATTCACCAGAAGTTGTTGGAGCCCGTGCTCGAGGCATATTGCCCGCACCGTAACCTAGACATGCTGGGTCGAACGCTATGCAAGTTAAGTGGCGACGAGTGTAGCCACATCCGCTACACTGCAAGACGCATCGGAGAACTGTCCAAAGAATTTGCCTCGACTCGGGTTGAAGAACTCTTTTGGCAGAGATTGCTACAGTTCACCGCATACACAGAGCGCGAATTGGGTAGCCAGAGGGCTGGAGGGTTTGCGACGTCCCTAGTTAGGGATCGGTGATTGCTCCGTGGGGATCGTGTTGGCAGGCACGCTCTTATTCAGGTCGCCTTCGCCGTTGACCCGCGCCGTTAGATCTGTCGACCTCCTGGATGAAAATTCGCTTGCGAACCGCGGGGAGTCAACCGGACAGTTCTCAGGACGGCTGTTGGCGCCAAGCGGTCCGCGCTATGCTGGACGTGTTAGTCCGTTTCTAGACCGGCCAACCCGAAAACAAATAGTCCGCTTGCGGCCCAGAAGCCGACGCATCTGGCCGCCGACAGCGCCTACGGATCGGCAGCGAACCTCGCCTGGTTGGTCAAGGAACGGGAGATCGCGCAGCATATCCCCGTGTTCGATAAAACCGCACGGATGGCACTTTCTCGCGCGCCGACTTCATGTTCAGCGGAACTACTGGTTCGCCCTGAGCGAGGATCGACCGCTATTCTTTTTCGCCGGCCTTCGGACGCCTTGGCATGGTATCGGAAGGTTACTCGGGTCTAGCCGGCGCGGCCGTCTTGTCCCGTTCCTGCCCGCTCCTTCGCTGCGCTCCCGTGTTGGGGACAAGCCAGCCCTGCACGCCGTCTCCTTTGGAGCCGTCCTCCCGGGACAGCGCGTCGGCCGCATCCAAGTCTGACGCTTCGTGAAACGAACGCCACCCTGCGACGGCGTTCGTCACGTCTCTTCGATTGAGTGCCAGGAAGGGCGGGCCTGAGACGTACATTCCCGCTGGAAGCTCTGTGTGATAGCAACGGCTTGGCGCGGGTGTTTGAGCGCCCCCACGGCAGTGCCGGAATGGCGGATCGCTCAATTGCATGGCGGAGAACAAGAACCAGCACTTTGTTCCCCGGGTACATCTATCGCCCTTCAGCGTGTGTGCCGAAGGCAAAGCCATTCACCTGTTTAACCTTGATCGCAACCAATCATTCTTCGATGCCCCGGTGAAGAATCAGTGTTCCAGGGATTACTTCTACGGGCAGGACCCAAGGCTCGAAACCGCAATCCAGACCGTCGAGGGACACTATGGCGACTGCGTTTCGTCGTTGCTCAAGCCACGTGCGGTCATCAAGGATCTTCATGCCACAATCCTCAGGCGTTTCGCCTACCTGCAGCATGTCCGCACAGAAGCCGCCGCGCGTCGATCCGCGGAGTTTGCTTTCGCTGCCACGTCAGTCAAAGGTGCGGACTTCGAACAACCGTCTTTCAAGGAGGCCGTCAAAAGTGCGGTGATCTCGGCGATGCATCACTACGCCAAAACGATGAGCGTCGTAGACGATCTAAAGGTGCGGGTTGTTCGCAACCTTACCTCGGTGCCGTTTCTCACATCAGATGACCCTGCTGCTCTCGCCAACCGCTGGCATCAACAGCACAGGCATGCGCAGCACAGATCTTTTGGAATCTCCAGCGCAGGTGCGCTTCTCTTCCTGCCGCTTTCGCCAACGCTGTTGGCTGTTCTCCTGGATGGCGACGTCTATCAAGCCGAGCACGTCGGTGGCTGGATCGATGTGTCAAATACGGCGGACATTCTTGCGTGCAACCACCAGCAGGTACTGAACTGCGCGGCAAATCTGTACTTTGGCGAGCGTAGCTCTGGGGATGATGTGCAAGCTATAGCGATCTCAGTTGCGCATCTGCGACCCCCGAGTCGGTTTGACGTGGTTATGGCGGTAGCCGACGGCAGAACCGAAACTCATACTCACTACGCAGTCGTAGATGCCCCCGACGCTCGGGAGCATGACGACGTGCTTATCCACGTGAGAACTGTCAGGCCGGTTCCGCCAACGTGGCCCTCGTTCCTGAAGTTTCGAAACAATCGTTTCGTCTTCACCAACGATACGGGCGCAGGCTTCCGCCGTCGGAGGACTGCGACGTCAAGTCTTTGGGGTAGTCCGCCTTGGCGGAAGGTTCGAGGCTAAGGAGACCAATGCTATTCTGGCGCTTCGCCATCATTCTCACCTGGCGGCGTTTTCGGGTTGTTCGGTTTCATCGAAGACCAAGAAGAGGGTGTCGTCATCCTCGTTCATGGCCCTTTCCGCCAATCCTTTTGCCAATCGCAAAGGCAACGCGTTGGCCGATGGCGGGATGCTGGTCCCCGAGTGGGTCATAGAACGGAGGTACGGCGTCGGCTTTGACTTTACAGCTTAGCGTGTGAAGCACGAAGAGCAGCCGCTATCGTTTGCGGGAGTGGCGTCCCATGCGAACTGGGACAGATTGGTTAGGTTAGTCTCCTACGGGCTAAGCCCACCCGACGTCGTCCTTTCTGGAAAGTCTCAAAAACAGATCGAACCAGAATCGATATTCGGCATCTTCACGATTGCCAGACACTTCCAAGGGACACTAGGCGACCGACGTGGTAGCGTCCTTGCCGTGCCTTCGATCTCGGCTTCCATCGCCTCGTCGTCGGATAGGAGTGCCCAATCTTTAACAATGTCATACTGGCTTCGCACATCGATGCCCTCCGTCTTGCCGAGAAGCAGCCTTAGGTACCCCGACGCCTCCCGACCTTCAACACAATGACAATGGCCATCACCAGCCCCGACGCGGCCAAGACGCCGTAAAACCCTTCGGCCGTTATTGCAAAGCCCCAGAAGTCGATTGTGATCTTGTCCATTGGTTCGGTTGCCTTCACCAGATTCCAGGTTCAAACGACAGACTGAACCGTCTGCGCTCGTGTTGCGTTTTACGGCGCAAGCATGAGGCACCCTTGCAGGCGTCAATTGCAAAAGCGCCATCTTAGAAAATTATACCTACAAAATGCGTCGTTTCAGTCCCGGCTGGGGCCGAAATCTGTCCTTCGCGAACCGGTCGCGCGCTGCCTTGGCGTCAATTGCCGTTATTGGGCAGTTTTTGTAGCCTCAACCCCATTTTTTCAGCTCGGCAAGGAAGCGATCCTGCTCCTCCAAGGCTTTCAGCATCGTTCCATGACAGTGGAATCCGTCATGCGCCGCAATTCTCGCTGAATGGACGATTCGTGAAGACCCAGCGCCGTCCTCAGCGCCAGTGAGTCTAAAACACCATGTACCTCTTTCCTGAGGGGCGTATCGAGGTATCCAGCCGCGGCCTTTTGGAGAGCAGATGCTTCCGAAAAATTGTACATACTCGCCGTCTCTTTGGCTTTCCGCATAAGGTACTCGCTAGCCGAGTCGGAGATCGATGACGTCGTGCGCGAGGGCGCTCTCGCCGTCCTTGCAGCTCTCGTTGCCGCCGCTTCGTTCATGAATTTCTGTCTGTTCAGCTTCCAGCGCCCCTGCCATCGACGGATCAAGGTAACGTCTGTCTCCCTCCGCGAGCTGGACATATCATTGAGGACCCGCCTCATGGCTGAAGTCGCCTTCATGGAAGGATTATCCAGCAAGATACTTGCGACCTTGGCAAGGGCCTGATCGTTGTTCTTGACGCCGCTGCCAATTGGGCGGCCGACGCGGCGCTTCTGAATCTCTTCCATTGCTTTGCCTCCAGTTGGTGTCGGTCTGCCCCGTGCGCTCTTTGATATTGTAGCAACGGATGGATTCTCAAGCGATTTAAATAGCTCCGATCAGTTTAAAAGCGCGGAAAATTCCCGCTCGTGAATCCAAAAGCGCGGAAAATTCAGCGACACGTAATTTTCCGCGCTTTTACGGCTTACGGAGAGGCTGAGCGCGAAAAATTCCAGCCGGTGCGGCGTTTGGCAATCGGCGTTTTCATCCGAAAACGGCCCCGCATTATTCCTCTAAAGCTTAGAACTGCCGGCCATAGCGCGGGCGAGCGGCACTGCTGAGGTAAGCAACTCAGCTCCCACCTTGCAGGACCTGGATGACGGACTGCCCGCAGGTGCTGCCCCATCTGCTTTGGACCGCATCTGCGAAATTCTCACGTATCCTGCCTGTGCGCATGTAAGCATAGGGTAGCGCCTGGGCTCGATTGGCCACCACACTAAGAACCACCGTCGGCATGGCGACCGCAGGCTGATGTCCCAAACGCCACTCCAAAAGGATCATCCTCTCATGGATCCCAATGCCATCATTGCGTCCCTGCCAGTCGCCGGGGCTGATCGATCTGTGCTCATCGAAGTCGCTAATGCCGCGTTCGAGCCCGTCATTGAGCGGATTGAACCGAATATTAGGAACGACCCGAAGCCTTTGGGATGCTGATAACTACATCGACAATAGCCTTCTCGGCGTCTCTCCCACAAGTCCGTGGGAAACGGCTCAGGAATTCTTTGCGGCTCTCGCACGCAAGGAAACCTTGTTCACCCATACTTGGCAGCTGGTCGGCAGAGAAGCTCCCCTTGCTGAAGCCTTGGAAGCACACAAGAATCCGGACGTTGGCGTGACGCTGGTAACGGGGTCTGGCGGCGGCGGCAAATCTCGAGCTCCAAGCCATTCTGGACCAAATCGCCGCCGATCAGTCTGCGACTAGGATCAGGCTTGTCTCACCGACAATGGAGATCACCAAGGTGTCTCTAGAAGAGCTTGGTTCCGGTGACCTGCTCCTCGTCGTCGATGATGCTCATGACAGCGACAAGTCTCCAGCCATTGTTCAATTACGCCGCGGCCAACGTGGGTCGTGTAAAATTGCTCATTGTCTTCCGACGATATGGAGTTGAGCATATCCGGGCCCAGGCAAGCAGCTATTCCTTTTCTGGAGACCGTCTGAGCGTCATCGACGTACCGCCTCTTTCCAAGGAGGAGTCGGAGTCGCTTGCCCGCCAGGTGCTTGAACACCTAGGTGGACCTATGGAGCTTGCGGCCAGCATTGCTCATCTCACCCAAGATTGCTCGCTCGCCACAGTGGTCGGGGGCTCAGACCTGCATGAAGCCCCATCTTGTGCAGCGTCCTTTGCTTAGGCGCGGAACCATACGGAGCGATACGGGAAGATTTCTGATTTTGGCCCACGAGAAAGCCAATGAAATCAACGGTCCCGGCACATCCTCCGGGCCCACCATTATCGTTATTTATCAATGCTTTATAGGGTGGTTCGCCACGAGGTTCGCCAATAGGTTCGCCAAGCATCGGCCTGCGCGTCACCAGACGCACGACTCTGTCCATCCCCTGGACTGCCAGCCGTACCTGCGAAGCCTCGCGCGAATAGAGCTCGGCATGATCGATGTCGTCGTGACCGAGCACATCCATGAGCTGCCTGGTCGAAGCCTCCGCCTCGGCCAGATAGACGCCAAGCGACTTCCTTAGTCCATGCAGGGTCAGCCCCTTCGGCAGACCAGCAAGCTTGCACCAATGCGTCATCATTCCAGTCAGCGACTTGGCGGAGAACGGCTCACCGTAGCCGTTGACCAGGACGGTCTCGCCGCGCCGGTCGGCCGCATCCAGGATCTCGGACAGCATCGGCGTGATCGGCACAAAAAGCCGTTTGCCACCTGTGCGTCCCTTGTTCTTGGCTTGAACGATATCAAATCCGTCGAAGTGACGCTCGACACCGTCGATGAAGACTCGGCGGGTGACCCTCTGATCCCAGCGCAGGCCCGCGACGTCGCCGCGGCGATTGCCGAGCCAAAGCGCCAAGCCGTAACAGGTGCGTGCCGCCGTGCCGAGCTGCCAACGCTTTTCGAATTGCGCCATCGCTTCCCGCGACCAGGCTTTCCAACCGGCATAGGCGGGCCGCCACTCGACCGCTGCTGTGGGATCGATTTCGATCCAGTCTTGCCGCAGCGCGACATAGACCAGCTTGCGTATGCCCACCAAAAGGTGCTTGGCCTTATGTGGGGTGGCGATGAAGCGGCCAAGAAGCTCTTCAATATGGATACGTCGAAGGTTTTTTACCGCTACATCCCGCCAGATGAGCGGGTGATCTGCGACCACCCGGAGTCAGCCGCATGCGCGTCATAGGTGTTCTCAGATCATGGCCCGCCGCAGCGACGAGGTGCATACGACTTTCCATGGCTGATTTAAGCCGGCTCGAAAGCTGGTTCAATGCACGTGCGGTGGCGCGCACCTCGCCGGAGCCTTCTTCGGGCAGAGGTGCGAGGATGCCGTCCGGCCCAATGCGTGCTGCCGCAGCTTCCAGCATCACCAGGGGCCTAGTCAGCACTGTCGCGGTGTAGAACGAAACGGCCGCGGCACCCAGAGCACGATCAACGTGATCCAGCCGGCAAGGACCAGCCAACGGTCTTCCGGCGGCGAGAAGTCCGGAATATCGACTGTCATCCAGCGGCCGTCCGGCAATTGCACCGGGGCGACCATGCCTGGCTTGCCCGCGACCCGCACGACAGCAGCGGGAAGCGGCGCGCCGCTGTTTTCGAGCGCTCTCTCGAGAACATATGTGGCGCGTTCGTCGTCTTCCCCCTTCGCCGGCCGATTTGAGAGGTCAAGCTTGATGTCATCTGACTGCGGAGCGCGGCCTGGAAACGATTGCGCCAGAAGCCTAATCTGGCGCGCGACCGGTTCTATCGTCGTTTCGAGGTTGGGTGCCCGCATCGCACTGACGGCCGCAAGCGTCGCAAGCGCCACAACGCCCACGATCGCAGCCACGAGAAGCAGCGCAATCCGCGCCCGGAGCGAGGTCATGGCCGGGCATCCAGCGTCTCGACGCGGACGGCCAATTGATAACCGCCATTGCGTACCGTCTTGAAAAAAGGCGCTGCGGCGTCTTCGCCGAGCTTGCGCCTGAGCCGGCTCATCAGCACGTCGACGGAACGGTCGAGCGGCTCGCGCTCGCGCCCCTGCGTCAGATCAAGAAGCTGGTCGCGGGACAAGACGCGGCCCGGCCTTTCGACGAAAACTTTAAGGAGGTCAAACTCGGCACCGGTCAGATCGACGACCGCGTCTGCAGCATTTGTCACCTTGCGAGTGTCCGGTTCCAGCCGATAGCCGGCGAAGTGGTAGATGCGAACACGAGGCGGGGCAGCTTCCTCCGGCGCCGAGCGCCTCAGCACTGCCCGGATGCGGGCGGCGAGTTCGCGTGGATTGAACGGCTTGCCAAGATAGTCGTCGGCGCCGAGCTCCAAGCCGATAATGCGGTCGACATCCTCCTTCAGCGCTGTGAGCAGGATGACCGGAACATGCGGTTTGCTGTCTCGCAAGGCGCGGCAGATATCGAGCCCTGAACCGTCCGGAAGCATGACGTCGAGGATGATCAGGTCGAACTGGTCGGCGGCAATTTCCTGCTCGCATTCCCGTCGATCCGCCGCCATTGAAACACGGAAACCCTGTTCCTCGAGATAACGTCTGAGAAGTATCCTGATTTCACGATCGTCGTCGACGACAAGGATATGGGGTTGTGTCTGCATCGCTTACCCTGCCGTTACTTGCGTCACGCGGATTATAGGAAGAGCCACAGCTAACGGGGATAAAAATTGCAATCGAATGTTTCCAATCGGCCTTTAGAAACATTGGGAAACAATTTTCCGTTTTCTGGAAATCTTCTGCAACATTCGGAAGCAAAGCGGCAAAGGATGCCTCCTATCCTAATACCACCCGAAGCACGCAGGAAAGGATCATGTCATGCGCAGCAAACTCTTGGCGCTCGGCCTGTTTTCGGTCGCGGCCATCCATCCCGTGCTGGCCGCTCAGCCCGATCCCGGCGCCGCACCGGGCGGCGAGCCGCCGGCCATCAATCAGAAGGACGACACGGGCCCGGGGCCGATGCCCTGGCCTCGGCCGCCTGGGCCGATGCGGCACGGGCCGCAAGGGCCGGAAGGCTTCGGCTTCCGCAGCATGGGACCGCCGCCGCCGGAAATGCTTGCCGCCCGGCTTTCGGCGCTCGAGACCCGCATCGGCATCCGGTCTGAGCAGCTCGATGCCTGGCGCGACTATACCAGCGCGCTGCAGGCGGTGTTGGCGCCTCCGCAGTTCGACCGTGGCCCCGGCGCTCCCGGCGGCCCCGAGGCAGGCGGGCCGGGCTCCCCCGGCGGCCCCGGCCAGGCGCAACGCGATCCCTTCGCCTTCCAGGAGCGCCTGGCCGACGAGGTCACAAAACGCGCGGCTTCGGCCGCCAAGCTGAAGGATGCGATCGCCGTGCTGCGCACCAAGCTGACGCCCGAACAGCTCGAAATCCTCGCTTCGGCGGATCGGCCGCACGGCCCGCCCCCCGGTCCATGGGGTGATCCGCCGGATGCAGCCGGCCCCGGAGGTCTGCCTGGTCGCGGCGGACAGCTGCCTCCACCGCTACCCCGGAGCGGCGAGCAACTCTGACCGGCTGCGCCGGCCGGCCCCCTGACCCACCCGTTCAAGGGCCGGCCGGTATTTTTTGCGAAGCATGGAACGCATCTATGATCTGGGAAGCCCTGATGATGCTGCGGCTGCTTGCCTCCCTGGGCTCGCCCCTGACGATCCGTCCCGGCGCTAATGCCAGCCAGCGGATCCTGTCGAACCAGGCGCTGACGGGAGCGATTCGGCTGAGCTTCGCCGCTTATCGCCTGTCACTCCTAATCGCCTCGCCCAACGTCAAAAACGATGACCGTAGAATTGCGTAAACGATATCTTCTTCTGCTGGCTTTGCTTGTCGTGGTGGCCGCTGTCGCCGCGCTCAAAGCCTATGGCCGCGCCTCGCCCGAACCGGTGGCGCAGACGCCCGTATCGGCGGCGACACTCGCGGTTTCGGTGGAGAAGGTGGTCCCCCAGACGGTGACATCCTCGGTCAGCGCGACCGGCACGGTGGCTGCTTGGCAGGAAGCGACAATCGGCGCGGAAGAGAGCGGCCTGCGCCTGACCGAGGTTCTGGTGGCCGAGGGCGATCATGTGAAAGCCGGCGATGTCGTCGCGCGGTTGGACGACTTGCTCCTCAAGGCGCAGCTCGCCGAGCAGAAGGCAGCCGTCGAGCAAGCTCAGGCCACGCTCGACTCGGCGCTGTCGGCCGCCGCGCGAGCCAACAAGCTGCTCGCCAGCAACGCCGTCAGCGCTGAAACCGCCGAGGACAAGGCGACCGCCGTCAAGACCGGCAAGGCCGGCGTCGATCAGGCCCAAGCCGCGGCCGAGCGGCTACAGGCCCAACTCGACAGGACGATCATCCGCGCGCCATTCGACGGCATCGTCTCCAGTAAGCCGGCCGTGACGGGTTCCATCGTCCAGGCCGGCACCGAGCTGATGAAGATCGTCCGCGAAGGCAGGCTGGAGGTCGGCGTGCTTGTCCCTGAAAAGGATCTCGCGGCAATCTCGGCCGGTCAGCCGGCGAACATCGTCGATGCATCCGGCCGCGCCTTTTCCGGCAGCGTTTCCCAGATAGCCGAGACGGTCAACTCGACCACCCGGCTCGGCACCGTCTATGTCGCCGTCAGCGACGGCTCGGGCCTTAAGCCCGGCATGTTCGCCCGCGTCACGATCGAGACGGCTGCGTCCCGGCAACTGACTGTCGCGGAGACGGCGTTGGTCTGGCATGGCGGCAAGCCGGCCGTGTTCGTCGTCGACGATCAAGGCAAGGTCAGCGCGCATCCCGTTGCAACCGGCACGCGCCAGAACGGCCGCGTCGCCATCGAAAGCGGCTTGTCGGAAAGCGTTTCCGTCGTTGTCGCCGGCGCCGGCTTCCTCAACGACGGCAACCTCGTGCGTGTCGCCGCCGACGAGACGAAGGCGGCCGATGCCGCGAGCACGGCGGAGCCGGCGCAATGAACGCCATCTCCTCCTGGTCGATCCGCAATCCGGTTCCGACCATCGTGCTGTTCCTGTCGCTCAGCGTTGCCGGCGTCTACGGCTTCGTGCAACTGCGCACCAACAATATGCCCGACATCGACTTGCCGACCGTCACCGTCACGGTAGCGGAGCCGGGCGCGGCACCGAGCGAAATGGAAGTCCAGGTGGCGCGCGTCATTGAGAACGCTGTCGCGACCCTCGAAGGCGTCGACGACGTCTCGACCTCGATCAGCGAGGGCTCGTCCGTCACCACCGTCGAATTCACGCTCGGCACGGATCCCGAGTCCGCCACCAACGATGTCCGCAACGCCGTCTCGGGCGTGCAGTCCAGCCTGCCGGCCGCGGCCCAGACGCCGGTCGTGGCGAAGGTCAACGCAACCGGCAATTCGGTGCTGACCTTCGTCGTCGAGGCGCCGACCATGTCGCCCGACGCTCTGAGCTGGTATATCGACAACGACGTCGCCAAGGTCCTGCTCGGCGTCGACGGCGTCTCCAAGATCACCCGTTCCGGCGGCGTCGACCGCGTCATCCGCGTCGAGCTCGACCCCGACCGGCTCGCCGCTCTCGGCATCAGCGCCGGCGATGTCAGCCAGTCGCTGGCCTCCAACAACGTCAACCAGCCCGGCGGCCGCGCCAATATCGGCGGCCAGGAGCAGTCGGTGCGCACGCTGGCCAGCGCCGCGACCGTCGAAGCGCTGGCCGACACCCGCATCGCGCTGAGCGGTGCCGGGGATGTCAAGCTTTCCGGCCTCGGCACCGTCGTCGACAGCTGGGAAAAGCCGCGCCAGTCGGCCTATCTCGACGGCAGGCAGGTCGTCGCCTTCAATGTCTACAGGTCGGTCGGCTCGAGCGAGATCGACGTGGTCAAGGCCGTTCGCGACGCGATCGCCGACATGGGCGCCAAGACCACGACGGCAAAGTTCACCGAAGTCACCTCCTCGTCCGGCTTCGTCCAGGAAAGCTACGACGCCGCCTTCGAAGCCTTGTGGCTCGGGGCCCTGCTCGCCATCGGCGTGGTCTGGCTGTTCCTGCGCGATATCAGGGCGACGCTGGTGTCGGCGGTGGCGATGCCGCTGTCCCTGATCCCGACCTTCGCGGTGATGGCGGCCTTCAACATCTCGCTCAACAACATCACGCTGCTGGCGCTGTCGCTGGTCGTCGGCATCCTTGTCGACGATGCTATCGTCGAGATCGAAAACATCGTGCGCCATATGCGCCAGACTGGCATGAGCGCCTACCAGGCGGCAATCGAAGCGGCCGACGAGATCGGCCTCGCCGTGGTGGCGACCACCGCCACAATCGTCGCCGTGTTCCTCCCCGTGGCCTTCATGCCCGGCATTCCCGGCAAATTCTTCTTCTCCTTCGCCGTCGCCGTCTGCGTCTCGGTGCTGTTCTCGCTCTTGGTGGCGCGCATGCTCACCCCGCTGATGGGGGCCTATCTGGTGCGCGCTGGCGGTCATGACGAGAACGACACGCCTGCCTGGGTGCCGACCTATCTTTGGCTGCTGCGCAAGGCGCTCGATTACCGCTGGATCACGCTTGTTGCCGGCATCGCCTTCTTCGCCGGCTCGATGATGCTGGCGACGCATCTCCCGACCGAATTCATGGCAGCGACAGATCGCGGCCGCTCGATGATCTCGGTCGAGCTGCAGCCCGGCTCGACCATCGAGCAGACCACGGCGGTGGTGCAGGAGATCACCAAACGACTGGAGAAGGAGCCGGCCGTCGACAGCTTGTTTGCCACGATCGGCACGGCCGCCTCGTCGGGTGGCGGACCCAACCAAAGCTCAAGCTCGGCCGAAGTGCGGACCGCGACCGTCACGGTCAACCTCAAACCGCGCGCCGAGCGGACGATGAGCCAGCAGCAGTTCGAGGCCGAGGCTTCGCCGAAGCTCAACGACATCCCAGGCGCCCGCCTCCAGTTCGGCGCCGACGGCTTCGCCGGCGCCAAGGTGTCGATCACGCTGGTCGGGGACGATGGCGCGGCCCTCGAGAGGGCGAGTGATGCGCTGATTGGCGGGATGAAATCGGTTCCCGGGCTGATCAATCCGACGTCGACCGCGGCCACCACCAAGCCTGAGCTGATCGTGCGGCCCGACAGCGCCAAGGCGGCCGAGCTCGGCGTCACGCCGACCGAGATCGCCGCGACGGTCAAGATCGCCACCATCGGCGACACCGACACCAGCCTGGCGAAATTCAATCTCGGCGACCGTCAGGTCTCGATCATCGTCACCTTGCCCGACGGCGCCATCGACGACCCGGCGAAGCTTGGCATCCTGCCCCTGACCGGCAGCAAGGGCACGGTACCGCTCGGCGCCGTCGCCGATATCGGCTTCAATGCCGGGCCGAACAGCATCACGCGTGTCGACCGCAGCCGCAGCGCCACGGTCGAGGCGGATCTTTCCGGCCTGACGCTCGGCCAGGCGACGACCGCCATTCGCGCGCTGCCGGTCATGAAGAGCCTGCCGCAGGGCGTGCATGAGCTGGCGCGCGGCGATGCCCAGCGCATGCAGGAACTGTTTTCTGGTTTCGCCACCGCAATCGCCGCCGGCATCATCCTGATGTACCTGACGTTGGTGCTGCTCTTCCGCAGCTTTATGCAGCCGGTGACCATCCTGGTCGCCTTGCCGCTGTCGGTCAGCGGCGCGCTTGGTTTCCTGCTCATTACCGGCAAGGCGCTCGGCATCTCACCGTTGATCGGCATACTGATGCTGATGGGCATCGCGGCCAAGAACTCGATCCTGCTCGTCGAATATGCTCTGGTCGCCGAGAAGGAACGCGGCATGAGCCGCTTCGAGGCACTGCTCGACGCTGCCCGCAAGCGAGCCCGGCCCATCGTCATGACATCGATCGCGATGGGCGCCGGCATGCTGCCGATCGCGCTCGGCATCGGCGCCGACGCGGAGACGCGGTCGCCGATGGCGATCGCCGTCATCGGCGGGCTCATCTCCTCGACTGTGCTCAGCCTCGTCTACGTACCGGTCGTTTATACCTTCATGGACGACATCCAGCGGTTCCTTGCCCGGCATCTCGGCAAGCTGTTGGTCGAAAGACCTGATGCTGAAACCTCGACTGAAACAGCAACCTCAGGGAAAAATCATCCGGACAATGCCTATTCAACCTAGTCGATATGCGCCTGGCGCACGTTTATCCCTTGTGCCCCCGACGGGGCTGTTCTGCGCCGTCATGGTTCTGGCAGGCTGTACTCAGCAAAGCGCGACCAGCGCGCCTCCCGGCGGGGCACCGGCCCGGCCGCAGGTCGGAGTCGTCACAGTGCATCCGCAATCGGTCGCGATCACCGCTGAGTTGCCGGGACGCACGGTCGCCTCCCTCGTTGCGGAGGTGCGCCCCCAGGTCGACGGCATCATCCAGTCGCGCCTGTTCAAGGAGGGCAGCGAGGTTGCCAAGGGTGATGAGCTGTACCAGATCGATCCGGCGAGCTACCAGGCCTCCTATGACAGCGCGATCGCCACCGAGCAGAAAGCCGAAGCAGCGGTGCCGAGCGCGCAGGCGAAGTTCGACCGCTATGCCGGATTGATCAGTCAGAATGCGGTGAGCAAGCAGGATTATGATGACGCCGCCGCCTCGCTGGCGCAGGCCAAGGCCGAAGTTGCGTCAGCCAAAGCAAGCGTCGAGACTGCGCGCATCAATTTGGCCTACACGAAGATCATCGCGCCCATCGCCGGACGCGTCGACAAGTCCTCGCTGACGCCTGGAGCCCTTGTGACGGCAAACCAGACAGATGCCCTCACCACCATACGCACGCTTGATCCGATCAACATCGACGTCACGGAATCGAGCACCAACCTGCTCAACCTGCGCCAGGCAATCGCCGAGGGGCGGCTGAAGTTCAACGGCGAAGGTGTCAGCGTGAAGCTGAAGCTCGAGAACGGCACCATCTATTCGCAGACCGGCAAGATGGAATTCGCCGAGGCCAATGTCAGCGAGACCACTGGCACGTTCGCGCTGAGGGCCCAGTTCCCCAATCCCGACCGACTGCTGCTGCCAGGCATGTATGTGCGCGCAATCGTCGAGGCTGCGGTGGCACCGAACAGCTATCTGGTGCCGCAGCGCGGCGTCACCCGCAATACCAAGGGCGAGCCAACTGCCATGGTCGTTAATGCCGACGGCAAAGTTGAACAACGCATTCTCAGTGTGCGCAACAGCGTCGGCAACGACTGGCTGGTGGATCAGGGTATCAGTGACGGCGAGCGTATCATCGTCGAAGGCACGCAACTCGTGAAGGCCGGAGCGGAGGCGACGCCGGTCGAAGTGACGATCGATCCGACGACCGGCGAGGTCAAGGAGCATCAGTCCTCGGCCGCGCCCGCTCCCGTGCAAGCAGCCGATAGCGGACAGAAACCGGCGCAAGGCGCCTCAAGCAGCAACTGAGGCAAATCATGTCCGGCTTCTTCATTAACCGGCCGATCTTTGCCTGGGTGATCGCCATCGTGATCATGCTGGGCGGCCTGCTGGCGCTCCGATCGCTGCCGATCTCGCAATACCCGCAGATCGCGCCGACCACCGTCAACATCAGCGCCACCTACCCTGGCGCCGACGCCCAGACCGTCGAGAACTCGGTGACCAAGGTCATCGAACAGGGCATGACCGGCATCGACAATCTCGACTACATGACCGCGACATCGACCTCGACGGGTTCGGCCTCGCTCACGCTGACCTTCACCAGCGGCGCCAACGCGGACACCGCCCAGGTGCAAACCCAGAACAAGCTGCAGCTCGTGCAGTCGCAGCTGCCGCAGGTCGTCCAGAATAATGGAATCACCGTCTCCAAATCCTCGACCGGCTTCCTGATGGTCATCGGCTTCGTCTCCAGCGACGGCAAGATGAACTCGACCGACCTCGCGGACTATGTCGACTCAACCGTCAACGACACGCTGAAGCGCGTCGAAGGCGTCGGCTCGACGCAGCTCTTCGGCTCCGGCTATGCCATGCGCATCTGGCTCGATCCCGACAAGCTCTCCAAATATGCGCTGATGCCGAGCGACGTGTCATCGGCGATCGAGGCGCAGAACACCCAGATTTCGGCAGGACAGCTTGGCGCTTTGCCGGCACTCAAGGGACAGCAGCTCAACGCCACGGTGACGGCCAGGAGCCGGCTGCAAACCGCTGAGCAGTTCCGCAACATCATTCTGAAAAGCAACACCGACGGCTCGCTGGTCAGGCTGAACGATGTCGCCAAGGTCGAGATCGGCGCCGAAAGCTACACCACTCAAGCCCACTACAACGGCAAGCCGGCCGCGGGCCTCGCCGTCAGCCTGGCGACCGGCGCCAATGCCCTCAACACCGCAGAAGCAGTGCGCGCGACCATCAACCGCCTGAGCTCGACCTTCCCGCAAGGCGTCGAGGTCGTCTACCCGTATGACACTTCACCCTTCGTGCGGCTTTCGATCGAGGAAGTGGTGAAGACGCTCGCCGAAGCGATCGTGCTGGTGTTTTTGGTGATGCTGCTTTTCCTGCAGAACCTGCGCGCTACCATCATTCCGACGATCGCCGTGCCGGTGGTGCTGCTCGGCACATTCGGCGTGCTCTCCTTCTTCGGCTATTCGATCAACACGCTCACCATGTTCGCCATGGTTTTGGCCATCGGCCTGCTCGTCGACGACGCCATCGTCGTGGTCGAGAATGTCGAGCGCGTGATGCAGGAAGAAGGCCTGCCGCCGAAAGAAGCGACGCGCAAATCGATGAACGAGATCACCGGCGCGCTGATCGGCATCGCGACCGTGCTGTCGGCCGTGTTCGTGCCGATGGCCTTCTTCGGCGGCTCCACCGGCATCATCTACCGGCAATTCTCCGTCACCATCGTCTCGGCCATGGTGCTTTCGGTGCTGGTGGCACTTGTTCTGACGCCGGCGCTCTGCGCCACCATCCTGCGCGCGCCAAAGGACCATGCGACGCAAAGGGGTCCGTTCGGCTGGTTCAACCGCGTCTTCGACCGCGGCACGATCGCCTATCGCGAAGGCTCGCATGGCATCATCAACCGCTCCTGGCGCTTCCTCGCCGTGTTCCTGGCCATCGTCATCGCCATGGGCTGGATGTTCGCCCGCCTGCCGAGCTCGTTCCTGCCGGACGAGGACCAGGGCATCCTGATCACCAGCGCCTCGCTGCCCTCCGGCGCGACGCAGGATCGAACCGAGCGCGTGCTCGCCCAGGTGACCGACCACTATCTCAGCGAAGAGAAAGACGCGGTCCAAGGCGTGTTCACGGCTTCCGGCTTCAGCTTCGGCGGCGCCGGGCAGAATGTCGGCATTGCCTTCGTGCGGTTGAAGGATTTCGACCAGCGCAAAACGCCGGCTCTGGCAGCATCGGCGGTCGCAGGCCGCGCTATGGGCGCCTTCTCCAGGATCAGGGACGCGCAGGTCTTCGCGCTCGCCCCGCCCGCCATCCAGGGTTTCGGCAACACCAACGGCTTCGATTTCTACCTGCAGGACGTCAACGGCGCCGGCCATAATGCACTGACCCAGACGCGCAACCAGCTTCTGGGTCTCGCCGCAAAGAGCAAGCTGCTCGCCAACACCCGTCCCAACGGCCAGGAGGATCAGCCGCAATTCTCGGTCGATATCGACCAGGAGAAGGCGAGCGCGCTGGGCATCGGCCTTGCCGACATCAACGACACGCTTTCGACTGCCTGGGGCAGCGACTACGTCAACGACTTTATCGATCGCGGCCGCGTCAAGCCGGTCTATCTGCAATCCGCTCCAGAGTTCCGCATGCAGCCGCACGACCTGGAAAGATGGCAGGTCCGTAACTCGAGTAGCGCAATGGTGCCGTTCTCGGCCTTCGCCTCCAGCCACTGGACCTATGGATCGCCCCGCCTCGAACGTTACAACGGTTCGGCCGCAGTCGAGATCCAGGGCGCGGCGGCTACCGGCCAGAGCTCGGGCGCTGCCATGGACGAGATCGACAGGCTGGTCGCGCAACTGCCCGCCGGCTATTCGCATGAATGGACCGGGCTGTCGCATCAGGAAAAGCTTTCCGGCAACCAGGCGATGCCGCTCTACGCGATTTCGGCGCTCGTCGTGTTCCTGTGCCTTGCCGCGCTTTACGAAAGCTGGTCGATCCCCTTCGCGGTGATGCTGTCGGTGCCGATCGGCATCTTCGGTGCGCTCGCGGCGGCCACCCTCTTTGGCCAGACCAACGACGTCTACTTCAAGGTCGGCCTGCTCACCACGATCGGTCTCGCCGCCAAGAACGCCATCCTCATCGTCGAGTTCGCCATCGAGCGGCAGGCAGCCGGAATGGGACTGGTTGAAGCGACGCTGGAAGCGGCGCGGCAACGCCTGCGGCCGATCCTGATGACATCGCTGGCCTTCATCCTCGGCGTCACCCCCTTGGCGATCGCCAGCGGCGCCGGGTCGGGGGCGCAGAACTCGGTCGGCATCGGCGTCATGGGCGGCATGATCGCGGCGACCGTGATCGGCGTCTTTCTGGTGCCGCTGTTGTTCGTCACGGTGCGCCGCATCTTCAAGGGCAAGGCAGCCAACGAGAATTCGGACGGGACCCCAGCTACAGCCACAGCCACTCAAGAATAGAGGTTTCTTTCCATGCCAGGTTTTGAACGCGGTCTCGCGACCGCGAAGGGGCTTCTTTTGCCCGCGTTTGCCGCTGCCCTGCTCTCGGGATGCGTCGTCGGTCCGGATTACCAGAAGCCTCTTCTGGCAATGCCGACGAGCTGGAGCGGGCAGAAGGCGGTGAAATCGGCCAAGCCGGCGCAGCTGTCGCAATGGTGGCAGCGCCTGCGCGATCACGAGTTGAACGCGCTCGTCGAGGAGGCGGTCGCCGGCAATCTCGATGTCGCCACCGCCAAGGCCAAGATCCGCGAGGCGCGGGCAAGCTACCGCCAGTCGGTGGGCAAGTTGCTACCATCCGCCGAGGGTTCGGCCTCAGCCACCCGCAACAAGTCAGCCGCGACCACCTCGGGCTCGAACGCCATCTATAGCGAATATCAGGCCGGCTTCGATGCCAGCTGGGAACTCGACCTCTTCGGCGCCAACCGCCGCAGCATCGAGGCCGCCAGCTACGGCTTGGACGCTTCCGAGGAAAGCCTGCGCTCGACCCTACTGACCTTGGTCTGCGATGTCGCCTCCAACTATATCCAGGCACGCGGCTATCAGACGCGCGTCGCGCTGGCCCGGCGCTCGGCTGCGTCACAAAGGCAGACCGCCGAGCTTACCCGCACGATGGCCCTGGCCGGCACCGCGACGGCGGCAGATGTCGCCAAGGCCATGGGGCAGGCAAGCAGCACGGAAGCGGAGATTCCGACGCTGGAAGCGAGCTACGCCGAGGCCGTGCATCGCCTTTCAGTGCTGACCGGGCGGCCGCCGGCGACACTCACCGAGCGCTTGAGGCGCGTAAAGCCGATCCCGGCGCCGCGCCTGCCGATCCCGACCGGTATTCCGGCCGACATCCTGCTCACCCGTCCGGACGTGCGCATGGCCGAGCGGCAATATGCGCAATACACCGCGAAGATCGGCCAGGCCGAGGCGGCGCGCTATCCGAGCGTCAGCCTGACCGGCGACATCAGCACCACCGCCCTCAAGCTCGGCGATCTCGGCAAGAACTCCACCATCGGCTGGTCCTTCGGCCCCTCGCTCAGCGTGCCGTTGTTCAATGGCGGCCAGTTGCAGGCGGCTGTCGACGTCGCCCGTGCCCAGCGCGATCAGTATTTCGTCGCCTACAAGGCCGCGGTGCTCACGGCGCTGGAAGACGTGGAGAACGCCACGGTTTCGCTGTCGCAGGAGCGCATCAGAAACGGCAAGCTCGCCTCCTCGGCCAAGTCCTATGGCGATGCCGCGCGGCTAGAAAGAACGCTCTACAAGGCTGGCGAGGCAAGTCTCCTCGATGTGCTGGACGCCGAGCGTTCAGCCTACTCGGCGGAGGATTCGCTGCTGCAGAGCCGGGTGTCGATCGCCACCGACTATGTCGCTCTCAACAAGGCACTCGGCGGCGGCTGGGATGGCGCGATCGACAGCGCCACACCTGAAATCATCGACGTCAAAACCGGCCCGCGGTTGGCATCAGAGCCGCAACGCAATGAATAAGAGAGATTTGCCTCGCGGCGACGTGCTGCAGGTTCCTGGGCAATTTTTGGTCATGATCCTCTCATGGTCATCTCTATTTTGAAATCATTCGCGGCAGGCCCGGTTTTCACCTCTCAGGCCAACTATACATCATGCTGCTCTCATGGGTGATATGGGGTGCCGTCTTCTTCTCGGAGCATCCTGCGCCGACATTTTGGGTAAGCCTCGGACTCGTCATGGCGGCATTGGCACTGCTTTCCTGGCAACGGTTAGAGGCATCTCGCAGAAAGAATCCAGGCGAGGCAGAAGCTTCATGACGCCGGGAGTTGATGATGTATGAACTAAGCCGGGCTGCCCTCTTCGAACTTGTATGGTCGAAGCCGATGACCGAGATCGCCCGCGTACTCAACGTGCGCGATCAGCACATTGCCATGACTTGCGATCTCTTCGACATTGCCCGACCGCGCGCCGGCCACTGGCAAAAGGTTAGGTACGGCAAACCTGTCGAAAAGGCCGTCCTCAGCACTGAAGCTTTTCCTGCCGAGGAGATTGTTTGCCTAGGCGTTTGAACAGCAGTCGCGGGCCGATCCCGATGGGCCTGCCCAGTTGCGTCCCTCGATGGCGGCGTGCGCCAAGATGAAAGGCGTCGGCAAAAGTGTGCTCCAAATCTTTCCAACAACGCAATGAACGTTTTTGCTTCGGTTTTGCGGCCTTCGCTACAACTTGTCAGCACTTCGATGAGGAGACTGTCAAGTTTAGCAATGGAGATATGTCATGGGATCCAAGCCCTTGCATGATCGGGTGGTGATCCGCCGGATCAGTGAAGAAAAGACGGCGGCCGGCATCATCATCCCGATACGGCCAAGGAAAAACCGCAGGAAGGCGAAGTTGTTTCGGTCGGCCCCGGCAGCCGCGACGAGACGGGCAAGCTCGTTCCACTGGACGTCAAGGCCGGCGATCGCGTGCCGTTCGGTAAATGCTCCGGCACCGAGGTCTAGATCTGCGGGCAGGACCTGCTGATCGCCAAGGAATTCGACATTTTCGGCATCATCGCCTGACCCCTTTCCAAGACCAAGTCCAGGAGGCAATGATCATGGCCGCCAAGGACGTGAAATTTTCAACCGACGCCCGCGACTGCCTGCTGCGCGGCGTGGACATCCTCGCCAACGCCGTGAAGGTCACGCTGAGACCCAAGGGCCGCAACGTCGTCATCGAACAAATACTTCGGCGCGCCGCGCATCACCAAGGATGGCGTCACCGTCGCCAAGGAAATCGAGCTCGAAGACAAGTTCGAGAATCTCGGCGCGCAGCTGCTGCTGCGCGAGGTCGCCTCCAAGACCAATGATCTTGCCGGCGACGGCACCACGACCGCGACGGTTCTGGCTCAAGCGATCGTCAAGCAGGGCGCGAAATACGTCGCCGCCGGTCTTAATCCGCAGGATCTGAGGCGCGGCATCGACCTCGCTGTGGCCGCCGCCATCGCCGATATCAAGAAGGGCCCCCGCAAGGTCGCCTCGTCGGAAGAGGTGGCGCAGGTCGGCACCGTTTCGGCGAACGGCGCGCCGCGGAAATAGGCGGCCGGATCATCGCCACGGCGGTTGAGAAGGTCGGCAATGAAGGTGTCATCACCGTCGAAGAGGCGAAGAGTTTCGAGACCGAACTCGACGTCGTCGAAGGTCTGCAATTCGACCGGGGCTATGGTGATAGCCCAGATCAAAGAGGTGCAGGCCGAGCGTGACGCTCCGCTGGCAGTCGAAGTAGCCGAGACTCCAGCGGCGACATTGCTCGATCTGAACGGAATCAGGCCCGAGTGTGGGGCCCTCTTTTGCGCCGAAGGGCTGTTCAGACACTTCGATAATCGCTGACAAGTCGCCGCCTATGCCGGTCTCGCGCCGACACCCTGCGAGAGCGGATCGGTCCAGCGCAAGCAAGGCGTCTCGAAGCTCGGCAACTCCCGGCTGCGAACGACCATGATCGAGTTGGCCCGGCTGTGGTTGCGCAATCAACCGCCTTAGGCGCTTCCCGCTGGTTCCACGAACGCGTAATGCGCAATCAGGCCTCAAAAAGACAAACCATCGTCGCCCCTGCAAGGAAGCTGCCTGTGGCGCTGTGGACCGCAGGCGTTTTCATAGAAGGGGGCGTCATGAAGCTGTCTGACGAGACCACACCGACACACTCATCCCTCGAGGCCTGATCTCGCCTTCTGGGCCGTGCCGCCGCAAGCGGAATATTGGTGCAGCCGTCCTCAAGCGGCGACCGTGTGTGAGCTTAACCAGGCTCGATTGACCGAGTCGTGCCACGCGATCGGGCTCAGCTCTGGATTCGGCCGCCATTGGAGCAACCGATGCCGCCCTAAACACGGCTCTTGACCTGGCATGTAAGCCCGGATCAACAGCCAGTCCTGGCTCGTGTCGTCTCACCGTATCTCGCGGACCGTACTCCCAATCGAATTGCAGACGAGACCTGGTTGAAGACGTGGCAGAGGTCGCTCGCCGTCGTGCTTGGTTCCTGACGGAACCGCTTTCCTAAGCCCTGAAATACCAAGCTAACTAGACAAGAAAACCTAGTCGAAGCCGAGCGGAAAGCTGATGTTGTTCGAAAAAAATAATGCCATATGTTCCAAATGATTTAGTTGTGCCACATGTATCACAAGTATTACATGTATCAGACGTCCAAATTAAGTGGTATTTGCGCAACAGTAGCGAAGGATACTATTGGCTAGCGATTTAATTCGACAGAAACTTTATTGAAGAATCGCGACTCATGGGTAATCCATTTGCGCAGAGGTGGCGTCCCGCGCTGCTTCTTAAGCTGGGGACGAAGGCGGAAATTTTGGCCAGCCCCTTTAACTTTACTGGAGGTCCAAAAATGAACATCAAGAGCCTTCTTCTCGGCTCAGCTGCGGCCCTGATCGCAGTCTCCGGTGCTCGCGCCGCCGACGCGGTGACGGTCGCCGAACCGGAACCGGCCCAATACGTCAAGATCTGCGACGTATACGGTTCGGGCTACTTCTATATCCCCGGCACCGAAACCTGCCTGCGCATCGGCGGCTATGTCCGCTATGACATCGGCGTGGGTGACCGAGAAGGTGTGCAGAACGTTCCGGATCGCCAAGGCGACGGGAACAACGATACCTACTACAAGCAAGCCCGTTTCACGCTGAAGACCTGGACCGGCCAGGAAACCGAACTCGGCACGTTGAAGACCTACACCGAGACCCGCTTCAACTTCGGCAACAGCAGCGGTGATTATCTCGGCACCGACTCGACTGATTGGCAGGCTCGCAACAAGGGCGTCTCGCTGAACTTCGCCTGGATCCAGCTCGGTGGCCTCCGCGTCGGTAAGGACGAATCGGCCTTCAATACGTTCATCGGCTACGCAGGCAACGTCATTGACGACACGATCGTCCCCTACGGCGATTTCGACACCAATGTCGTCCAGTACTACTTCGATGCCGGCAACGGCTTCTCGGCCGTGGTCTCTCTCGAAGAAGGCGACGGCGACTATACGATCGACAGCTATGTTCCGCATGTTGCCGGCGGCGTGAAGTACACGCAGGGCTGGGGCGCCATCACCGGCGTGCTTGGCTATGACAGCAACTATGAGGAAGTGGCCGGAAAAGTCCGCCTGGACATGAACGCCACCAACGAACTGTCGTTGTTCGCCATGGGCGGTTACGGCTCGGACTCGAACGCCGACCACAACTTCTACAAGCTGTGGGACGGCAACTGGGCAATCTGGGGCGGCGGCACCTATCAGTTCAACAAAAAGACCTCGTTCAACGTCCAGGCGTCCTATGACGAAGGCAAGACGTTCGGTCTGGCTGCGAACATCGCCTATGATATCGTTCCGGGCTTCACGGTTACGGCCGAGGCCGATTATTTCAGCAAAGGCACCAGTGTCTATCACGCTTCTTCGGACGGAATTGGCGGGATACTGCGCTTTCAGCGCTCGTTCTAGACCTCGTTTGGTGGCAAGGTCCGCAGCGTCGGCTGCGGACCTTCAGACCTCTGACGAACCCCGTCGATTTTCGGCGGGGTTTGTTTTGCGGCCTGATCGACCTCAGCGAATTGGTGTCAGGAGAGGACGCCAGGATGCCGCCGCGGTAGCCTGAGCCTCATGCGAGGCCGGTTTGAGAGGTTGATTGCGATCTTTTCATGTTCGGAGCTGCGGCTGCCAAGAGGCACTGCCAGGCGACGCTCGTTCGTCCCCGGGAGCGGGCGTAGCGGTGACCAAAGAGAAGCTTGGCGTCGGCGAAGGATATCCTGGCCGTCTCCGCGCCCGGCCTTATGTCAACAAGCGATTTTTTGGCAGGCTGCTAGCTTCGGCGGAGGCAAAAATCGGATGGGAAACTTAGAGATGCCGCTTCAGAAATCGTCGTCTCCCTTGCGCGGTGCCGGAAGGATACGGCGGAAACGTCACAAAAAAAGACTTACGAGAAACATTCGGACATGCATGGAAATAACCCGGAAAAGTCCGCCTGTCAATTTAACGGAGCGAATCATCTGTTTACTTGCACAAGATAGTTCAATAGCGCCAGCGGAGAGACCATGTGCAACCTGGGGAGCTTGGAGCAAACTGCGTGCAAACTCCTTTTCTTCGTATCCTCGCTTGGGATGGCGTATCTTGTTACCTTGGCTGAGCTACCCAACGCTGAAGCAGGCAGCAGCCAGACTGTGGAAAGGCAAGGTCAAGGTGGGGTACAGCGTGTAAAAATCGGACTGAACAAGGCTTTGGTGCTGGATATTCCCGGGGACGCCAGTGACATTCTGGTCGGCAATCCTTCTGTGGCCGATGCTGTAATGCGCACGGCTCGCAGGATATATCTCTTTGGCAAGCAGGTCGGTGAGACGAACATCTTCGTGTTCGACGCCAATCAGGAGCAAATTGCCAACATCAACCTTGTCGTCGAGCGCGATGTGGCCGGCTTAGAGGCCTACCTGAAGCGCTATATCCCAAGCTCAAAAATCACCGTTGAACTCCTGAACGACAATGTCGTGCTAACCGGCAGCGTCGACACTCCGCTGGACTCTTCGCGTGCCGTGAGCCTCGCGGAAATATTTGTAAGCGGCGGCGAAGCGACCACGGGCCAGTATTCGCAAACCGCAAGCGGCGGCTCATCTCAAAGTGGGGTGACGATTAACAACCCGGATAGCGAGCGGCGGGACAGCAAGATCGTGAACCTGCTGACGATATCTGGCGACGATCAGGTTACCCTGAAGGTGACTGTCGCAGAAGTTACTCGCGCAGTGATGAAGCAACTGGGCGTGAACCTCACCGCGTCTGGTTCTAGCAACGGCATCAGCTGGGGTGCTGTGAGTGACAATCCATACGGTCTTGGAAAGGCGCTTTCTAACACAGGGGTCAGCATCAGTTCCTCCGGGCTGGACGCTTCAATCAATGCGATGGAGCAAGCCGGTGTCATGAAGACACTTGCCGAACCAACGTTGACCGCGGTCTCGGGTGAAAAAGCGACCTTCCGGGTTGGGGGTGATTATAATATTGTAAAGAGTTCATCGACGGATAGCGATGGAAAGACAGACTATAGCACAGAAACCGTGGAATATGGAATTGGCCTCGAGTTTCAGCCGGTTGTTCTTGCGGCTGGTCGTATAAGTCTTAAAATCCGCACCCAGGTGTCCGAGCCGACACTAGAAGGTTCGGTATCCATCGCTGGGAGTTCGACTGAAAGTGACAGCGGAAGCAAGAGCTACGCGGTGGGTTCAAACATTTTGTCCATACGCAAACGCCTTGCGGACACAACCGTCGAGTTGCCATCTGGCGGGTCGATGATGATAGCCGGTTTGGTGCGCGATGACGTTCGGCAAGCCGTGAGCGGCTATCCTGGACTTTCTAAAATCCCGGTGCTTGGCACATTATTCCGAAGTCGGGATTTTGTGCGCAACGAAACTGAACTGGTTATCATCGTAACACCATATCTAGTGCGCCCAGTGCCGACGAAGGATTTGTCTAAGCCAGATGATAATTTTGAGCCGGCCGGGGATGCAGCAGGAATGTTTTTGGGGGAGATTAACAGAATATATGGAGTAGGTAATATGAAGAAATCCGGAGAAATATACTACGGGTCAGTTGGCTATATTTACAAATGAGAATTGTTCTATATTTAATATCAAAAAAATAATGGCGTTACATTCGGCCGTACACGCCGGCTCGTTCTTCGCTGGTACAGCTGTCGATCACCCCGGTTCGCCGGCGGTTCATAACGCGCCCGGAGAGGAGTCGACACTTATAGACGGGGCCACGCCAACTTTGAAACATACATATGGTGATTGGACCGTGCAGTGTCGGATCGTGAAGGGGCATAAGGGTGACCTAGGATTCGGTAGTTCCGACCGAAGGACACGAACCGACATGATTGCTTCCGCGGATTCTGAATTCGCCTCGTCAACCAGTTCCGCTGAGCCTGCACGACGCGCTAAATCGCGGACAGTCCTGACCATTGTCGCGATTGGGTGAGCGCGCAAGACATTGAATTTATTTAGGTTGATCACGTGATGTTTTCTCGCTCGCTGGTGGCCACTGCAATGGTCGCATTTGCCTTGTTGGTTTCGTCCTGTTCCGACGTCCTGATCGCGCCCCCTTCTGCAGATCTACCTGCCCGTTTCGCGGGGGCGCCGCCGAAGCCGCAGCTGCATGTGTCGCCCATAAAGGCGGAGTGGTGGTCGGGATTTGCAGACAAGGAGCTGGCAGTTCTGATCGCAACGGGCAGAAGTCAAAATCCTAGGCTTCGACAGGCATCGGCGAAGGTCGAGCAGGCTCGCGCCGAGGTTGGTATTGCGAGCTCGAGCCTTTTCCCCTCGCTCAGCGCGGGAGTTGGCTCATCACGCGGCGACAAATACGGCTTCGGCACCAGCCACAGCAACAAATACAGTACGGTGTCCGGCGATTGGACTGTGGATCTCTTCGGCGCAAAGCATGCGCAGAAACGCGCTGCGGAGGCGAAACTCGCCGCGGCGATATCGGACCAGACTCAAGCCGAAAACGAACTTCTTGCATCGATTGCGTCAACTTATGTCGATGTCCGGTATTATCAGCGACGCATTCAAATATCGGAAAGACACGGTGGCAAACCGGCAGCGCAGTCTCGCCTTCGTGCGCGATAGTCAAGCGGCAGGTAACTCAAGCGACCTTCAGATCGTTCAGGGCGAGCAACTCGTCGCTAAAGCAGCTGCATCAATTCCAAATCTTGAAGTTCAACTGGGATCCTCAATCGACGAGCTTGCATCGCTGACGGGGCAGTCCGTTGCGGACCTGAAGATTACGCTGAGGAAGGGGAAGGCTCAGCCGATCCCTCGATATAAGATCGGTGTTGGCATTCCTGCCGACGTCATACGCAATCGTTCGGACATCCAAACTGCGGAAAGCAATTTCGCGGCTGCGGCGGAGAATGTTGGTGTCGCGCAAGCCGCATTTTATCCGAGCCTGGATCTGTCTGGCTACCTGACGCCAACCCAGGTTATCGATAGTGGTCACGTCAACGTCTGGCTGATCGCTGCCAACTTCACGGCGCCGATTTTTGACGCAGGCAAGAATAAGGCCAATCTTGCCGATGCCAAAGCTAAGCTGGAGGAAGCTCGTGCGGCATGGAGTTCCGCAGCGCTCTCCGCAATCGCGGAGGTCGAAAAGTCGCTGGCCGCCTACAACAAGGATGACCAGAACGTCGCCGCGCAGCAAAAGCTTGTTTCTACATCGCGCAGAATGATCGAACTCGGGCAAACCAGTTTCAAGCTCGGCGCAGGCCCCATCTTTAACGTGCTGGATTCGCAGCGCGACTACTTGGAGGCGCAGGAGTCGCTCGCCGAGGCGGTGCGTAGTCAGGCAGAGCATTATATCTCTTTATGCAAAGCGGCACCGGCGGCAAAATAGAGCATAGTCTACCCACCGGGGTCGTCATCTCAAACCTTAAATCTGGGCGCCGGAGGAAATTACCGCCATGCGACATTTTGGTAGAGATCCAATATCGGTGTTCTCGACCAAACCTCTCGAGCACGGAGGAGTTGTTCCGATTGCCGAACACATTCCGCGATGGATGATTTTTACTGCTATAGACGAGTGTATCCCATTCTCAAACGGAACGGACGTGCCGATCATGACGGCTCTTCAGATCTTGCTCGACTGATCAGCGCTCGCATTTTGTCGCTGACGCGGTCGGTGCGCGACAGCGGATGGTCCGTTCCCTTGCGGCCCGCGAGGGTTTGTCGTGACGCGCCGGAGGGAGACAGGAGCGCTCCGTTCGCTATCATGGCGGCGGCGAGCAAGGTGCCGATCAGATCATCCGGCACGGTCCAGCTCGCCGTCATCGGACGCTCGAACATCCGGCCCGTGCCATAGGGTGCATCTACGGCGCGGGTTGCGTCGAGCTGCTGCTCCGTTTCAATACTCTCACCAACGATGACAGGTGTCAGGCAAGCGGCGAGCCGCAACAGCGAGAGTAGACCAGCACCATCCGCAGGGATCCGGTTCTGGCCACCAAAGCAGATGCGATCTGTGGCGCGGCCAGATACACCGCAAGTCTTCTTGGGTGACTACCGCGGCATACTGATGAGGGCTTATCTCTTGAATGTAGCTGGCGCACGCGCGGCGCCTCGGTGGCGCAGAGACACGATTTCTATCCGCGATTGTGCATAAGAACTAAGTTTTTCGGGGGGCTGCTATCGACAACGTGGCAGCCCAAGCGGGCGGAAAATTTTGTGGCTAAATCTCGCCAAACAGCAGCACCGCAACGTTCGTTTGCAAAAATCCCCATTGCGGAAACGCTTCGATACAAAATGGACTAATTCGAGATACGTGCGCTTCCTAAAATTAGCCCCCGACGTCAGGAAGATCGCATGAAAAACAAGCTCATAACTATTTTTAGCAACTATGCTGGCCTCGACGAACGTCCCGCCCCTGGCGCGGCGCTGCGGGTCGCTCGGCTCGTCTCCCGAAGAACAAGCGAGTAGTCCTCAGAAGGCCGGTTTTGACGCTGTTCCGGGCCGTCCTCCGCATCCGGCCGCGACCGAGAAACCAGCCTTCTTGTCCCTGCTTTTCCCAATCATAAAAGGATGTCTCGGTTTGTTCAGGTTTTTATACGTCTCCTTGGCGATAGCTTTGTTTGTTGCTGTCGACAGTGCGCGGGCTGCCGTGGTTTCCAGTGTCGAGGTGATTGGCAACCAGCGTGTCGATGCCGACGTCATCCGCGACTACGTGTCCATAAAGCCCGGGAAGGAATTCTCCAGTGCCGACATGGACAATGCGGTCAAGGCGCTGTTCGGCATGGGACTGTTTTCGGACGTTGAGATCAACCAAGTTGGATCCAAGCTTATAGTTAAAGTTTCGGAGTACCAGATCGTCAACCAAGTCCTCTTCCGGGGTAACAAGAAACTCAAAGACACGCAATTAGCTTTGGGAATCCAATTGAAGCCACGGGGCTCGTTTTCTCAATCAGCGCTTGATGCCGACGTTCAGGCGATCAAGGCTGCCTACAAGAAAATCGGCCGCGATCACACCGCTGTGACCTCACAAGTCACGAAGCTCGACGAAAATCGTGTGAACGTGATTTTCACCATCAACGAAGGGGATCGCACCCAAATCACGGCCATTAACTTCGTCGGTAACGTCGCTTTTTCAAGCCGGCGTCTATCGGATGTCATTACGACCAGACGTACATCTTACCTGTCATTCCTTCTTCGCGACGACGTCTATGACGAGGACAAATTACGCGCTGACCAGGAGCTGCTGCGACGCTTCTACTACAATCACGGTTATGCCGACTTCCAGGTCGTCTCTGCGGTCGGTGAACTGGACGAAAACACCAACAAGTATACCGTCACGATCACCGTTCGGGAAGGCGAGCGCTACGCATTCGGTGATGTCAATGTCGATAGCACGCTCCCCGAGCTCGACGGCAAGGCACTGGAGTCGGTGGTCGAAACCCATAAGGGCGACATCTACAATGCCAAGAATGTCGAGGACACTGTCACCGCGTTGACCGAGAAGGTTGCCGGTTCCGGCTATCCTTTTGCCCAGGTAACGCCGCGCGGCGCTCGCAACTTCGATAACCGCACCATCTCAGTTGTCTACACGATCGATCAGGGCGCCAAGGCCTATATTGAGCGCATCGAGATCCGCGGCAATCAGCGCACGCGCGACTATGTCGTGCGCCGTGAGTTCGAGGTCAGCGAAGGAGACGCCTTCAATCAGATCCTAATTCAACGGGCAAAAAAGCGGCTGGAGGCGCTTGACTATTTTGAGAAGGTCGACATCACCGCCGAGCCCGGATCGGAGCCCGACCTCGTCGTGATTGTGGTCAACCTGTTCGAGAAATCGAGCGGCGACTTCTCGATCGGCGGCGGCTATTCAACAGGGTCCGATCCGGGCGTGACGCTTGAAGGGTCGATTACCGAGCGCAACTTTCTAGGCCGCGGCCAGTTCATCAAGCTATCAGCGTCCGGAGGGAGCAGTTCGCGGGACTACAGCCTGTCTTCCACCGAACCCTATTTCCTTGGACGGCGCATCTCCGCCGGCTTCGACATCTACAAGCAGACCAGGGAATATGACCACTACGATAGTGACACCTTGGGAGCGACCATTCGCTTCGGCCTGCCGATCACCGACAGTATTTCAACGCAGCTCGCCTACAACATCTCGCAGGAAAAATACTCCTATCCGGATGACTGCTTGAGCGATGGATCGCTTGATCTTTCTAAGTGCAACGTCTCCCAGGCTATCCAGCAGGGCGTGGCGGAAAGCCCGTGGGTCAAGTCGTCGGTCAGCCTTGGTCTGGTCTACAACACCATCGACGACATGAAGAATCCGCATGAGGGGCTCTACGCCAACTTCACTACGGAAGTAGCCGGGCTCGGTGGCGACGCGAAATTCGTCAAGTTGACCGGTCGGGCAAGCGTCTACCAGACCTTGTCCGAACAGATGGATCTGGTCGGCCTTATTTCGGCCGGCGCCGGCCATGTAGAGGGCTATGGCAATGACGGGCTGCGTATCTTCGACCAGTTCCAGAGTAGCACCAAAATGATCCGTGGCTTTGCCTCTGACGGCATTGGTCCGGTGGACTCTGACGGGGCGGGCGACCATCTTGGCGGTACCACCTATTTCAATGCGTCGGCCGAAGCGCAGTTTCCTCTGCCCGTCATTCCGGAAAGCTTCGGCCTGCGTGGCGCGGTGTTTATCGATACGGCAACGCTGTATGGCAGCGAAGTCGACTCAGCCTTAGTCAATTCCTCGACCACTGGTATGCAGTGGCGCGCTTCGGTCGGTCTCAGCCTGATGTGGGCGTCCCCCTTTGGCCCAATTCGAATCGACTACGCCGTACCGGTGAAGAAGGAGGCGACTGACGACGTTCAGGAATTCAACTTCGGTCTAGCCACGCGTTTCTGAACGGTGGGCAAGCCGACCAATCGGTACGGAAAAGAGTGTTAGGCATTGGAGCGCGCCCTGAGGTGGACAGTCGTCATGCTGGTGTTTTTTGCCCGTCTGCCGGATGTGTTGATCCTCGAACCGCTATGGCGGCCAGGACGTCCGATTGGAGCAGCGCTTGGTCCGTGCAGGTGGCAATCAGCGGCTGCCGCCCGCGGTCAGAAAATTTGTCGAAGGATTTGCCATAACCTTCTTTGTTTCAAAATATCTCTAGCGGCCATTTTAGCAACATTCCGTTACAAATTTCTCCGTCGATTTAATTACCAATAACTGATAGTGCCGTCCGATGCCTACACTGCTTTTGGAGAGTCGAAAATGGCTAATGGCACCGAAAAGGATTTAATCGTCTCGGTTGCCATGGACATCGTCTCCGCTTATGTCTCGAACAACTCCGTTCAAGTGGCGGATATCCCGGCCCTCATCAGGCGGGTGTACGCTTCGTTGGAGGCTATTTCGGCCGGTCCTGTCGTACCGGAACGTTCAAAAGCTTCTATCCCACTTAAGAAGTCAGTTAGGCCCGATTTCATCATATGCCTCGAAGACGGCAAGCGCTTCAAGGCGCTGAAGCGGCATCTTAGGACCCGTTACGGTCTTACGCTTGACCAATATAGAGCCAAGTGGGGCTTGCCTTCCGATTATCCAATGGTTGCTCCCAACTATGCTGCACTACGTTCGGCACTTGCCAAGTCCGCGCGGCTCGGCCGGCGGGTCTAAGAGTGCTGCAAGCCCAGAGTATCTGTTCGAGCCTGATGACCACGGTGGGGACGGCGATGCGAACTTGTAGAGATTGGACTTCAGGCACGAAAGTCATCTGGTGACCCCGCCGGCAAACATCTGCACTCGGCTTGTTTGTCAAATTCTCTTGGCGGTCTTGCTGATTGGTTGCACTTCAACTCAACGCGTCGCCTATCTAGCCGACGAAGCAAACAGCGCCCAAGTGAGCGGCTTCCATGCCATCCGGACGAACTTGGATGCCCGGCCAGATACGATGGCCAAGCCTCCACAGCGCGCGCACGCTTCATCGAAGGCTGAGATGAATTATCTCGTCATCTCAGGCGGGGGGTCCGGAGGGGCTTTCAGCGCGGGCGTCCTGAAAGCTTGGTCGGAGACCGGAACGCGACCACGATTCGACATCGTAAGCGGGGTCAGTACCGGCGCCCTTATCGCGCCGTATGCTTTCCTCGGATCTTCATATGACGATCGTCTTGTCGATCTCTATACCAGTGGAGTGGCGAAAAATCTCGTCGACGCGAAGTGGTTGCCTACCGGGCTTCTGGGGACAAGCCTTCTGAAGCAGGGACCGCTTCGCAAGATGGTTGAAAGGTATATAACCGAGGATGTCTTGAAAACAGTGGCCGTCGAGTACCGAAAGGGACGCCGGCTGCTCGTGCTGACCTCAAATCTCGATTCGCAGCGAGCCGTGATTTGGGACATGGGCGCAATTGCCAATAGTGGTAAACCCGATGCGCTACGGTTGTTTCAAGACGTGCTAATCGCTTCGGCTAGCATTCCGGGAGTCTATCCGGCGGTCCTTATTCGAGTACATTCTGGAAACCATGTATTTGAGGAAATGCATTCCGACGGTGGTTCTGGCTCTCAGATCCTGGCGGTCCCGGACGGCTTCATGACCTCGGCAAACCCGGCCAAGCCGCGGCCGGGAGTTCGGCTCAATATGTATGTTCTTGTCAACAACGCTCTGATGCCCGAATTTGAAAACGTAAAAAACAATACACTGTCCGTCATGGCGCGCGCTTACTCGATTCAGGTCAAATCTCAAACACGAAGCGCACTTCTGGCAAGCTATATGTTCGCACAACGTGTTGGTATCCGATTTCACGTGGCGTCGATCGATAGACAAATTGATTACTCAGTGCTCGATCCATTCAATACGGAGTACATGCGGTCTGTCTTTAGGCTTGGTTATTCGGAGACCATTGCTGGAAAGTTGTGGAAGGATAAACCCATATTCTCGGAAACGAAGGCAGAATTTGCACCATAGGCGTTGGAGCGCGGGTTTGAGGTGCTCAACTCGCCGATCGGGAGGCCATGGATTCGGCCTGAGAGGTTTCTGATGTCGAGTGCTACGTCAAGCGTTCTATTCAATCCAAGCAGCCTTTGATGGAGCGGCTGGATTACGCCTTCTGTCCCGCTGGCTCGTCAGGCTGGCCGCGATGAGGTCGGCGTGGGACCGCCCGGTGTTCTTGAGGAGCCATCACCGGCTGCCCCGCCAGCGACATCGTCGCGAAATTCTTAGGCGCGGTACTACCTAGCGCAGGACCGGAGACGTTTCTGTCCACGGATCAATTCTCGGTTGACGACACGCTGGTCAAGTCGTGAGCTTCGGCGAAGAGTTCCGAGCGACGGATGGCTCGCCGGGCTTGGCTCCTCACGACGTCCGCTAGATGAGTGCCCGCCCAAGACGATCGAGTTTCGTGGCCGCCGGACGCCGCCGTCCGGCAATCGTTTCGTGGCTGCCGGAGCTTGACGGAACCCGTCTTGTTCCAGAGGGCCGCGGCAAACCACCAGTCAAGCTACATCGCACGCGAGGCGTGATCCTCCAGCAACTGAGACCGCGAAAGGAAGTTTGGCCGAGAAACGCGCCGTTACAAAATTGCACCGGATAGAAACATTCGGATAAAAGGCGAAATAGATCAGAAAAGTTTGGCATTTACATTGTGCTGTAACGCCATTGTGGAGAGTTCGACTCGCTTGCTGGCGAGGAGGAATTCTCGAAGCTTCGCTGGGTGAAAGAAGAAATATGAATCGATCTTGCTGCAGGAAATAGTGCAGCCAGAGTCAAGGGCTGTTGGGATGCCGCGGGGCAGCCGATCGAACCGAAGTGGAAAAAAACAGTGGTAATGCAAGCCGCATGGGGGACTCGATGCAACGCTACAAGCTAATCGTGCTCAGTAGCGCGGGATCCGGAGATGGAAATGAGAACGCAATCGCGGATTCGCATCAAAGCGACGTGCTGCAAGTTCCCGGTATTGTTAGCGCGCAACAGTTCCGTCGCGCTGAACACCCTGAGAATTCGATGTGGAGTGAATGGAGCCACATGGCGGTTTATGAATGCGAGGCCAAGGACATCGGACTGGTTATCGACGAGTTGAAGGCGCGGTCGGATGCTGGAGATATGCTAAACAGCGCGACGCAGGCATCGCCTTACATCGGCTGCTTCGTGCCTGTGACCGACTTAAAATGCCAGGTAGAACCCGTTCGGCCTACAACCAAAGGGGCACGATGGGTAAGGGACAAGAACACCCGTCAGGCTCTGCCAAGCGCGACCCGAGACTCTGATTCTGATGTGATCCAGGCGGGATGGACGGCAGTTGACTCGAGACGGATCGAGGACTGGGCAGGTCCGGTTGCCGGGCCAACCTATCTCGAAGCAAACCTGCAGATACCAAGATCGACATTGCACCGCTGGCAGCGGCGCAACCAGGTTATTGCCCTGCGCAGGGGGCTTGGCAGACACGTCTTCCCGCTGGCTCAGTTCGTTGATGGCAGACCCGTTTTTGGAATGACCGACATACTGGCGATGGCAAAGCATCCTCGGCTGGCTTGGTTCTGGCTCGTGTCGCCATCGCCATACCTTGGGGGCCGTCCTCCTATTGAATTGCTCAGACGAGACCTTGTCGAAGACGTTGTGCGAGCCGCTCGTCATTCCGGGTTGACAGGAGGTTGAAGGACTAGCGATCTGGTTCTGAGAATTTGTTTTCGCCGTTACGCGATCCTCCCGGTGAGGGCCACATCGCGTAGCAAATGTGAATCCGGTTCGAGAGCGGGTGATCGAGCGACACGAGCGGCCCATTGTAGCCGATGCCAATTCGCCCCTCCGCTCGGCCAATTAGCGTCGCGCTGATGAACCGGGGGGCAGGAAATCGATCTGTCGCTATTTTGAACTTCCTATTTCAAGCGAATCGCCAACCTGCTTCGGGCCGTGAAGGATTCGCGACATCGTCGGTCAGCGCATCTCGGAAGTCGACAGCGAGACTGTCGACCTCACCAGCAATGACCGTCATCACGACGCGATGCATCAAAGATGAAGCAAGAGCGGTCGCTTGCGGGCTGGAGGCGACCAACGGCGAGTCCCTCGACGAGATCTGCCGCCGCGCCAAGTCGGACGGGCTTTCAGCTCCTGCTCGATGGGTCGCTCGGCAAATACTGCGATCGCGTTGTGCGACTGGCCGTGGCATCCGCCAAGTTCACACCCCGATCACACCCATTCAGCCGCGGCAGTACATCTATCGATCCCACTTGTATTCGGGACCCATCCACATTCTGGCCCCAGTCGCCGTTAATAAACTTTGTATAGACAAATGGCGGCGGCCAACTGGCCCGCCCCATAAGCCATGTTCCCCAGCTGCTACCCGAGGCACTCGCGCGACGCGGGCGAAAGCCGAACTAAACAATACCAAACTGTGCTCATCGATCGTCGGGATGGGGCGTGAATCCCATTGATTGGGATCATTGAAATGGAGACCGTCGTTTGAAGTTTTTGTCCTACTTATTGCTGGTTCTCGTCGTCCGGACGAGCGTACCCTGCATCGCCTATGCCGAGCTAGGTGCGACCAGCCAAGACGGGAATGCATCGGCTACCATAGAGCAGCGAAACGCCGAGCTCGAGATCATCTCGAACTCTGTTTCCACCAACACGGATTCACAGGCATTACG
>NZ_RZST01000069.1:0-20275 GCF_003997575.1 Mesorhizobium sp. M1A.F.Ca.IN.022.07.1.1 | reverse complement strand
GTAATGGACCTCTCGACCGGGCGCAACATCCACAACATCCGCGAATGGATCGTGCGCAATTCGCCGGTGCCGATCGGCACGGTGCCGATCTACCAGGCGCTGGAGAAAGTCGGCGGCGTCGCCGAGGAACTGACCTGGGAGGTGTTCCGCGACACCCTCATCGAGCAGGCCGAGCAGGGCGTGGACTATTTCACGATCCATGCCGGCGTGCGCCTGCCCTATATCCCGCTGACCGTCGACCGCGTCACCGGCATCGTGTCGCGCGGCGGCTCGATCATGGCCAAGTGGTGCCTGCATCACCACCAGGAGAGTTTTCTCTACGAGCATTTCGAGGAGATCTGCGACATCGCCCGGGCCTATGACGTGGCGTTCTCGCTCGGCGACGGCCTTCGCCCCGGCTCGATCGCCGATGCCAATGACGCGGCCCAGTTCGCCGAGCTGGAAACGCTCGGAAAGCTCACCAAGATCGCCTGGTCCAAGGACTGCCAGGTGATGATCGAGGGCCCCGGCCACGTGCCGATGCACAAGATCAAGCAGAACATGGACAAGCAGCTCGCGGTTTGTGGCGAAGCGCCGTTCTACACGCTCGGGCCGCTCACCACCGACATCGCGCCCGGCTACGACCACATCACATCGGGCATCGGCGCGGCGATGATCGGCTGGTTCGGAACGGCGATGCTCTGCTACGTCACGCCGAAGGAGCATCTCGGCCTGCCCGACCGCGACGACGTCAAGACCGGCGTCATCACCTACAAGATCGCGGCCCACGCCGCCGACCTCGCCAAGGGCCATCCAGCCGCCAAAATCAGGGACGACGCGCTGTCGCGGGCGCGCTTCGAGTTCCGGTGGGAAGACCAGTTCAACCTTTCGCTCGATCCGGAGACGGCGCGCGCCTTCCACGACGAAACCCTGCCGAAGGAGGCGCACAAGGTGGCGCATTTCTGCTCCATGTGCGGCCCCAAATTCTGCTCGATGCGGATCTCGCACGACATCCGCGCGGAAGCGCAGAAGGAAGGGCTCGCGGCCATGGCGGCGAAGTACCGCGACGGCGGCGATCTCTACATGCCTGTCGACAGCACCCCCGAGCGCACGGACACGCCATGAAGGTGCTCATTCGCGGCGCTGGCGTCGCCGGATTGACACTCGCGCACGAGCTGGCAACGCGCGGCGCCGATGTGACCGTGGTCGAGAAACGCCTCGAGATCGCCGGCAATGCCTCTTGGCACGCTGGCGGCATGCTCGCGCCCTGGTGCGAGCGCGAGAGCGCCGAGGAGACCGTGCTGACGCTCGGACGCGACGCAGCCGATTGGTGGGACGCCGCCTTGCCCGGCCATGTCGCGCGCCGCGGCACGCTGGTGCTGGCGTCTGCCCGCGATGCCGGCGAACTCGACCGGTTCGGCCGCCGCACATCCGGTTTCAGGCAGTTGGACGCCAGCCAAATCGCGGCACTCGAGCCGGCGCTCGACGGCCGGTTTGGACGCGGTCTGTTCTTCGCTGAGGAAGCGCATCTCGACCCGCGCAAGGCGCTGCTTTCCCTGCGCGACAAGCTGCGCGGGACGGGCGCGCGCGTCGAGTTCGGCCGCAGCTCGGCGCCCGCATCTCAGGATATCGAGGTGGATTGCACCGGCAGCGGTGACAGGCGACCGGAACTGCGCGGCGTGCGCGGCGAGATGCTGATCCTGCGAACGCACGAGATCTCGCTGGCCCGGCCAGTGCGGCTGCTTCATCCGCGCATCTCGGTCTATGTAGTGCCCCGCGCGGAAAACCTGTTCATGGTCGGCGCGACGATGATCGAGTGCGATGCCGAAGGCCCGATCACCGCGCGCTCGACCATGGAGCTGCTCGGCGCCGCCTATGCGCTGCATCCGGCCTTCGGCGAAGCCGAGCTGGTCGAAACCGGTGTTGGCGTGCGTCCCGCATTCACCGACAACTTGCCTCGCGTCGAGCGCGACGGGGGGAATATTCGCATCAACGGCCTCTACCGCCACGGCTTCCTGCTCGCGCCGGCCATGGCGCGGCGGGCAGCCGACATCATCCTGGGAAATCCTGGAGCAAAGGAGTTTGACCTTGAAGCTCATTGTTAACGGCCAAGCCCATGAAGTCGCGGCGGAAACGCTTGCCGCGCTGCTCAGCGAACTCGATTTCCAAGGCGGCTGGCTGGCAACCGCGCTGAACGGTGACGTCGTACCGGCCAGGGAACGGGACCGCTGCCGGCTCAAAGATGGCGACCGCATCGAAATCCTCTCACCGATGAAGGGAGGCTGATCCCATGCTCGAGTTCTATGGACAGAAACTCGCGTCCCGCCTTCTGCTGGGCACCGCGCTTTACCCCTCGCCTGCCGTCATGGCGGAGGCGGTGAAAGCGTCCGGCACGGAGATCGTCACCGTGTCGCTCCGTCGCGAAACCTCCGGCGGCAAAGCCGGCGGCCAGTTCTGGTCGCTTGTCCAGTCGCTCGGCGTTCGCGTGCTGCCCAACACCGCCGGCTGCCACTCGGTGGTGGAAGCGGTCACCACGGCGCGGATGGCGCGCGAGGTGTTCGGCACCGACTGGATCAAGCTCGAAGTGATCGGCAACCACGACACGCTGCAGCCCGACGTCTTCGGATTGGTGGAAGCCGCAAGGATCCTTGCCTCTGAAGGCTTCGAGGTGTTTCCCTATACGACCGACGACCTCATCGTTGCCGAGCGCCTGCTCGACGCCGGCTGCAGGCTCTTGATGCCCTGGTGCGCGCCGATCGGCTCCGCACGCGGGCCGCAGAACCCCGATGCGCTGCGAAGCCTGCGCGGCCATTTCCCCGGCATTCCGCTGATTGTCGATGCTGGCATCGGCCGGCCCTCGCATGCCGCGGCCGTGATGGAGCTCGGCTACGACGCGGTGCTGCTCAACACCGCCGTCGCCAGGGCCGGCGATCCCATTGCCATGGCCGCGGCCTTCGGCAAGGCGGTCGAAGCCGGCCGCGAGGCCTATTGCGCCGGCCTGCTCGAGCCGCGCGACATGGCCGTTCCCTCCACCCCCGTCATCGGCATGGCAGCATTCTCATGAAGCTCGATCCGTTTTACCTGATCGTCGATTCCGCCGCTTGGGTCGAACGTCTGGTGCCGCTCGGCGTGAAGCTGGTGCAGCTGCGCATTAAGGACCAGGACGAAGCTTCGCTGCGCCGAGAAATTCGCGCCTCGAAGGCAGTCTGTGACAGCCACGGCTGCCAGCTCATCGTCAACGACTACTGGCGCCTTGCGATCGAGGAAGATTGCGATTTCGTTCACCTCGGCCAGGAAGATCTGGCGGAGGCTGATGTGAAGGCGATCCGCAGGGCGGGCGTGAGGCTGGGCCTCAGCACTCACGACGGCGCCGAACTCGAAACAGCGCTCCAAGCCGAGCCGGACTATGTCGCGCTCGGACCGATCTACCCGACCATCCTCAAGGCGATGAAATGGGCTCCGCAGGGGCTGGACCGCATCGCCGCCTGGAAGCAGCGCTTAGGCGAACTTCCGCTTGTGGCCATCGGCGGGCTCACCGTCGAGCGCGTTGCCGGTGTCTTCGCCCACGGCGCCCAAAGTGCGGCGGTCGTCACCGACGTCGCCCGCAACACGCTCCCCGAGGCGCGGACAGCTGAATGGCTGGCGGCGACAGCCCAATGGCGTTGACGCCGCATGTGCTGATCGTCGCCGGCTGCGATTCAAGTGGCGGCGCGGGAACAGCCCGAGACGTCGAGACCGTATCCGCCTTTGGGCTGCGCAGTTGCCTCGCCGTCACGGCCGTGACCGTCCAGACGCACTCGGCCGTCGAACACATCGAGCAGATGCCGCCGCAGCTTATCGCCGCCCAGATGCGCGCTGCCTTTGCTGCCAATCCGGTCGCAGCGGTCAAGATCGGCATGCTGGGGACCGCGGCAGCCATTGAGGCGGTCGGCTCTGTCCTGGCGGCCCATCCGAAGGTGCCGGTGGTCCTCGACCCTGTGCTTGGCTCGACCTCGGGACGCGTGTTGCTGGAGGACGATGCCATCGACGTGTTGCGCCGTGATCTGATGCCGCTCTGCCGGCTCGTGACCCCCAACCTGATTGAGCTCGCAAGGTTGGTGGGATCAGACCCTGCGAAGGACGAAGAAGGCGCTTGCGTTCAAGGCGAGGACCTGTCGGCGACGGTGCGGACCGCCGTGCTCGTCAAGGGCGGGCACGCGCACGGAGATCACGCGAATGACCTTCTCATGCAGCCGGACCGTCGCGCCGTTCGGGTCGAAGCGCCTCGCGTCCATGGGGGGATGCGTGGCACCGGCTGCGTGCTGTCCAGCGCCATCGCCGCATCGTTAGCTCAAGGTTTGCCGTTGGAGGCGGCGGTACGGGGCGCCAAGACCTATGTTCTTGAGCTCCTTCGTGGGGCGCGATGACGTTGAACGGGCGAGCGCAATGCGCATCTTGACCGATTCCCAGGAGATCAGAGGCGCATGCCCTCCAGGTCCGAGCCGGCGATCTAACAAACCTTGGAGATCAAGGGCATCAACTCGTTACCGTCTGCTATTCACCTCGCTTCATAAGATGCTACCCCAACAATCTGGAAGCGGCCGGAAGCGAACGGTAACAAGTGGCGGCCCCGAGTTTGGCCTCCAGCATGGGCATGCAGCGCCAGTGTAGGCTTGTGTCGTCCGGGCAATGGTGGTTAGTCACTCGATGGTGCTGCGCCTCCAACTTGACGGGAGCAAACGCGGGGATCGCCTTTTGCCCAGCCCGTCAACGGGCCCGGAAGTTTCTGGCTTCGCTCAATTTTCGGCAACGAAATCAAAGGTTATGGTGGGCCCGGAGGGTCGTCGTTTTCGACAGGAAATCAATATGTTAGCGGGTGGTTCGCCTACCCTTTTCCCTCGTATTCTCTCGTATGGTCTGGCGAACCGAAAGACGATGGACGAGAATAGTTACTGGCTTCGAGATATCGACGATGGAGCCCTAAGTAGCCAGCCACTTCCTCCTGGTGAATGACCGAAATGGGGCCGTTTGCAGACAGTCCGCTTCTCGGCGATCGAAGATCGAATGGCTGCCATTGAAGCCCGAGGGGGTTGTAGCCTCGACCTCTTCCTTACCAAGGGAGTGCTCTACCACTGAGCTACCGCAGCAACGGGCGTCTGAATAACCGCAGACGCCTTGAATTGCAAGGCGTAGCGGCCCCCTTTCACACCCTGCGCCGTTTTGGCCCTATGTTGCCAATGTGGTTCCAAACGGGCTCGGCACGTGCTCCAGCCTACACCGGTCGGCCGAGAGCTACACCGTTTTTTGTTGCCGGAGCGTTGCCAATCTGGATGCGAATTGGAATAGAGCCCCGTACAGAGGTTTCTCACACCCCCGCCCTTCACTCGCTAGCTGCGAAGGCCTTCGCGCGCGTCCTTGCCCTGCCCCCGTGGCGAATGCATGCGGTTTCGAGGATTGGCCTACCCCCGATTTGTAGCGCGCCGATACAAGGCGCCCGACTCGGAGGGAATAACAAATGTGAATGTGGATGGGGGTGATCGACGCCACAATGAGCCAGGGCCTATCGCAACGCAGTTTGCTGACCATATGGCCCCTTGTCCTCGGACGACCGTCGACACACCCTGGTCCCCCGCCCCGCTCGGCGGTCGTCTACTTGTTGAGCGACGACGCACCAGCGCTGCTCATGGCCGGAACCTTTCCGTGTGCCAGACGATCTTGCCGTCGACCTTCATGGCTTGTGGATCACAAGCTTCCGGATCTCGAGAGCCGACCTTCAGGTGATGCTCCGCAGGGCCGCCCTAATGCTGCGAAATGTGACGGGGCTCGTCCTGGATCCGAAGGTCGAGGAAGCGTGGCAGGCCTGGCTGCGGAAATGGAGCTATCCAAGGCCGAGCTGGTCAGAACGATCGTCAGTGAATGGCTGATGGCGAACGCCTACCTGCCGGTGCCCTATGCGCTGGACGACGAGAGTGCGGTCGAAGGCAACGCCTGACCCGCCGTCCAATCATCGCCTCGGACGTTCACTCCTATCCGTTGGTTGCCGTCTAAGTACCTCTGTCCACCAGGTGCTGCCTTCGGCATTCAACCGTAATGGAACTTCGGCTTTGGCTCGGTACCCTCAAATTCGACGCCGACGCGGTCATTCTTTCGCCAACGAACGACAGCTTTGTAAGCGACCCCGTCGACGGGAACGTAGAGCAGAAAGCGTACTGGGATCTGAATGTCTGCAGCCACCTTCAGTTCGGCTCCTTGGGAGTGCTGATTGCGTAGTGAGCAGCTGATTTCCGAGTTTCGGAAACCCGTGATGATCGTTCCGCCCTTCAGCACGCGCGGGCGATGTTCTCGACGGGGAGCGTCTGGAGGTGGGGTTTCCATAGACTTATAACGTGAACGGCGTTCCAGCGCTCCGTGGAGCCGAAAATTATGGCTCAAGCAGGGCGGGACCACAGAGCGCCCAACCTGCTCACAGTTACCTCGTCAGGCTCGGTGTCGGCGGCGGTCCTTTTCCTATTTGAAGGCAAATTTGTAGACCGCTCGGTTGGCCTCGTCGGTGACGCGAACCCATTGGGTCTCGTCTCGCCGGTCCTGTACCTGGCGGCCGGTCACCCATTCAGCGGCTGCTTTCGGTGAGGTCGTTTTCGCGTAGGCAACAGAGACCACGTCCATCCCCGACATGGTTTCAACGGTATAGATGTTCATTTGAAATGCTCTTCAATAAGCGCCGTCAATACATTGAAAGAGCCCGCCCAGTGCGGAACGGGCTCTTTTGTCGGGCCTCCTCTGGCGTGAGCCCACTCCAATTCTCCCGAATGGGGGCCGAAACGCCAGCCCGACGCGTCGCTTTACAGCGCCGCCTAGCTACGGAACTGCGATAAGGGGCACTAGGTTCCGGGGAGTTAGTTCCGCCCCCTATTGAGGTCTTTCGGGCCGGTGTCTGGCGAATAGGTCAAGGTAATACGCTTGCCGCCGCAGACCGCGCATTTCATCGTCGGACTCAAGTCCCACTCCATAGCCGGAGCATCTGGGCCGAAGCGATCGCGGAGCGCCGACAGATCGAGCTTCTGATGTCGATGGCAGTCGAGGCAGCCGCCCGTGACGGACATGCCCGCGTCGATCAGTTCTTGGAGGGTCCAGCCCGCACTCATGGCGGCGATGTAGGCAGAGAATATCCAGATCGCCAGAACGGCTGGAGCCCACTCGTGAGGGAGGGTCGAGTGGGCTCCGTTGCTTGCCTATCGGACGGCTCGGATAGAACTGGGACACCAACCGCGCCGCCGAATCATAACCGCTTACCCGTCGCGATGTTCCCTATTCAGACAGAGAAGTCGGAAAGACGGAGCGGCCTAGCTCAGGACAGGAGGACCCGGCCTGTCGCTGGGTGGGCGGGGGACGTGGAGACCAGGCCGGGCCTCTTACCCCGTTCCGAGCCGGGGCAGATGCACATTATGCGTCGTCTTTGCAGCGACTGACATTAACATTTTCTAAGGCTTAGCTAGCTCTCCGGCGCTTAGAAAGCCCTCGCAGTAGGTCAGCTTCGTCGGTTGTGCCGTCATCAAAAGCTTGGAAGACTTCCCTCGCCAGATATTCCCGCTGTTCGCGATCCTTCCTGGCTAGGCGTCGCTCGTCGCACAACCGGTTAAACACCCGCTGGAGCATATCCAGATCAGCGGGCCCGTAGACGCCACTGCAACGCGACAATGACATGATCGTCGCCCTCGGCGAGGCATTTGCCATTATCTCACAGAACTGTCGCATTGTGGAACGGACTCAGGCCTCAGTGATTAAACAAAGGAGTGTTCGTTCCTTCCGGAATGTAGCCGTCTCAATCTAAAAAGCCCGTCGCTTTACGCTAATTAGCGGCGACGGGCTTTTCATTAGCTACCACTAAAAAGGTGGATGCCTACCACTGAACGGTGGCGCATAATGCATCTCTGCCCCGCCGTGGTTGGCACCGGGTAGGAGCCCGGCCTGTGCGCCCAAGGTCTCCTCGACCCCTCGGCAGGCCGGGCACGCCCCGGCTAGACGGCATCGTGCCGCGCCGCCTGACCGACCCTCCGTTTTTTGTGGAATTCACTGCATTCCCGTAGCTGCGACTATGATGAGCCCCATCGCAGCGAAAACGATGACGCCGACCATAGCGATCTCAAAGCCGCTTCCGCCAGCGCCTATTTTTTTGTCGGCCATGGCTCATGCCTTTCCGCTAACAAACTGGAGCACCCTCCTACGGGCGACACCTTCAAAATCCTCGTGCTGAAGTGGACCCCTCATTTGGGGAGGACAGCAGCGTGCCGTCATTTAAAAATGATGTAGGTCCCTGCGCAGGCATCTTGCCATGTCAATCGGCCAAGCCGCCCCCAACGGCGTTGCATCGCTTCGCTCAGAAGGTGAAACAAGCTATCGACCTCCTCGTATATCTCTTTGGGCGCGATGCCCTGACGCCCGGCAGTAGCCAGGAGTTCAAGGACAAGATCGGCATGTGGCCTCTGGATCGTCGGTGCTCACGTTTGGCAGATGGTCTGCCATCCATCGGTCCAGAAATTTCAAAGCGCGCGCGCTCATGCGGGGGAAAAGCCGGCCGCGATCTTAGGTTGCTTACTTGTACGGCAGCATCACACGCAAGAGCCCGGTCGTGAGGGACGAGCGGGGCTCCGGGGTCTCGCGCAACCCAGCGGCGCGCCTCGGCATGAATCGCGCCGGCGAACCAAACCTGCCGATTGGTGGAATGTTCCCCGATGCGATCGAAGTCGGAGGAGCTGACGCTTTGGTCCCAACAATCCTCGCCATAGCATTGGATGGAGCCGGCGAGGAAATGCGTCACCTTCCTCGTCGGCAGCCGCCAGATCGATGCTCGCCATCCCGTTGGGGTGACGGGCATCGTCTTTTGACCGGTATCCTTCGGGTCGCCGCTTCGCCCAGGAACAAAGCTTCCTGGATCTCTGTTCAGATACGGGATGAATAGAGCAGAGCTCGCACATGAAGGTCTATCGGGTGGAAGAGATGGATGGGGACAGCGTTGTGACCAGTCGTACCATCAATGCAAATACTCCATGGGTGGCAGCCGAAACGGCCACAGGCAGTGAGGTCACGAACGCGCGCGGCGACGAACAGCGCTGGATCCGGGTCACGCATGAGGCGGACGGGGCTGTTAACAGGTACGCGTTCAAGTGACATGTGGAGTCTAACGGGCTGTTGACCCTGGCGGGCCGCTCCGATTGCAGTTTACCCATCAGGTGAAGCTGAGGCGACCCGGCCTGCGAGCGGGAATTCGGGGGACGATTAGAGCGGGACAGGCCGGGCCTCTTACCCCGTGTTGCGAGCCGGGCAGGTGGGCATTATGCGCCGCCTTTGCAGCGGCTGAAGTTAACATTTCCTAATGCAACGCATAGCTCCACAGGAGCCTCAGGCCGCCAAGCCGCCTTCTCGGTTCTGCATCGCATCGAGGATCACTTCGAAGACCGTGCCAACCTCCTCGCTGATCTCGTCGGGGCTAATGCCTTCTCGCTCAGCAGCTTTCAGGGCCTCTTCGACGAGGTAAACGATGGCCATTGAATCTCCGTGATCGCATTCGGGAGGTGATCCGCCATCCACCGGTCTAAGAAATTGATCCCGCGCGTGGTCATGGCGAGAGAAGCCGGAAGGCGGCTTTAGGTTCCTTCTTCGCTGATGCCCTGCACGGCACCATGCCGCAGCTTTGGCTGTTCCTAAGATGGCGGACCCAGGCTGTTATCCTGCCCGGTTTCACCCATTCAACCGTTGGGTCGATGATGGCCGGGGGGCATCGGCGGGAGGCGCCACTCTGGAGTTCTGCACGAGCTGATGCAGTCGGTCGCGGAGCTGCTTCCGAAGCGTGATGGTCGGTCCGCATACTTGCCGTCTCGGGCAATGATACCGCTGCGGGCTTGCAGGCAGGCACACGGACTCAGCAATAATGGAGACAAGCTCAACCCCCGGAACGAAACCAAAGAAGCAATCGCGCGTTGGACGCGATTAAGCCATTTCGTCTCGGGTTTGGGGTGCGTGAGAGTGGTCAAGCCAACGTCGCGTAAGGCAATCCCTGGGTGGAGCGCTCCTCAAGCGATGTCGCCTATTCGTGACCGGACCAAATTAGCGCTTCCCACTTTTCGGCCCGTCGAGCTGGCAACGCTCGTAGACACCGTACCTGCCGGCGACCGCTGGATCCACGAAATGAAATATGACGGCTATCGCATTCTTGTTGCCGTCGGCGGCGGCGAAGCACGTGCCTATACCCGATCTGGCCTGGACTGGTCGCAGCGTTTTCCTTCCGTTCTTTCGGAAGCCCGCAAGCTCAAGGTCCGCTCCGCTCTGATCGACGGCGAGGCCGTCGTTGTCGATGCGAACGGAAGATCAAACTTCCAGGCGCTTCAGAACGCATTAAAGGGTGCGCCAGCCACCATCGATTTTTATGCCTTCGATCTCCTTCAGCTCGACGGCGAAGATCTTACCAGGCGCCCGCTCCTTGAACGCAAAGAGAAGCTCCAGGCAATCTTGCCCGCGAAGAAAGCGATCCTTCGCTATTCCGATCACATCCTCGGTCGCGGAGAAGAGCTGCTCGAACGCTTTTGCGCAGCCGGTCTCGAGGGAGTTGTTTCGAAGCTCGCCGATTCGCACTATGTGGCAGCCCGCGGCGGAAGCTGGCTCAAGATCAAGTGCATCAAGCGGCAGGAATTCGTAATTGTCGGCTGGACGCCGTCCGATAAGGTCCGCGCGTTCCGGTCATTGATCCTCGGGGTGCATGACGGCGGCAAGCTGCGTTATGCCGGGAAAGTCGGCACCGGCTTCGATACAGCTGAACTCTTCCGTCTCATGAAGATCATGGCGCCGCTCGAGCAGAAAGCCGCGACCGTCGAGGCGCCGCGAGCCGAAGTTCGCGGAGCACATTGGCTTTACCCCAAGCTGGTCGCAGAGATTGCCTTCACCGAGATGACCAACGAAGGAACGCTGAGACATCCGAGCTACCTCGGTCTACGCGAAGACAAGAAGCCGGAGGCGGTCGTGCTGGAGACGGAACGTCGCACGGCCAAGCTCACCACGTCGCCGGCGCACACCATTGCCATCAGCAACCGTGGCCGCGTGATCTATCCGGAGTCCAATATCACCAAGGGCCAGCTCGCGGACCACTACGCGGCCGTCGCGGAGATCATGCTTCCCTGGGTCGGCAGTCGGCCGATCAGTCTGGTTCGGTGCCCCCAGGGCCGGGCCAAGAAGTGCTTTTTCCAGAAGCATGATGCCGGGAGCTTTGGCGACAAAGTCCACCACGTCGGCATCACGGAAAAAGATGGCCACGAAGAGCCATATCTGTATGTCGACGATGCCGATGGTCTGATGACCTGCGTCCAGATGGGAACGATCGAGCTGCACGGGTGGGGAGCTCGGATCGAGGATGTCGAAAAGCCCGACCGCCTCGTCTTCGACCTCGACCCCGATGAGGGTCTCGATTTCGAAGCTGTCCGCGCCGCTGCCTTCCAGTTTCGTGATATCTTAAAATCGCTGGGACTTGCGACCTTCCCGATGCTGACAGGAGGCAAAGGGGTGCATGTGATCGCCCCGCTCACCCCTCAGGCCGAATGGCCGCAAGTGAAAGACTTCGCATTTCGTCTCGCTCAAGCGGTCGCTCAGAGCGATCCCGCCCACTTTACGGCCGCGCTGTCGAAGGCGCGCCGGAAGGGTCGCATCTTTGTGGACTATTTACGCAACCAGCGCGGGGCGACCGCGATCATGCCCTATAGCGCACGGTCCCGACCTGGCGCGCCCGTCGCGGCGCCGATCACCTGGGCGGAGATGAAGACGATTGATGCGCCATCGCATTTCCGCGTCGGCGACGCTCCTGAATTGAAGAAACGCGCAGCCTCCAAAGCTCTGGCGGGATGGGGTCGCGCCGACCAATCGTTGCCTAATCTGTAGCTCCACAGTCCGGGAAACGGCAGCAAGCATGGAGTTCTTCGCTGCCCTTGCCTGATTGGAACCTGCGGAGATTGGCCCCGTTTGCCTCGACAATGGCAAAACCCGATTCAAGGACCGTCGCCAATCTCCTCAGGGAATACGCACATCGCTCGTCGCTGCGCGGGGGCAATCCCTATCGCACCAAGGCTTACCTGCGCGCGGCCGATAGTCTGGCTGCGTTGTCGCAGCCGCTTGACCGGATCATCGCCGCCGGCGCCCTCACCAGGATCCCGGGGATCGGTGACGCGATCGCAGACATTGTGCGCCAGCTCTACGAAACGGGCACGCACCCACGCCTTGAGAAGCTGCGCGAGGAGGTGCCGGCGGGTGTAATGGAGCTGTTTGCCGTACCGGGCCTTCGGCCCGACAAGATACTGAAGCTTCATCACGCGCTCGGCGTGAACTCGTTGGCCGAGCTCGAAGCGGCAGCAAGGGCAGATCGCATCCGGCCAGTCAAAGGCCTCGGCGCGTCGCTTCAGACTAAAATCCTGCAGAACCTGGCTATCGCTCGAAGCGGCGAAACACAGCTTCACCTGCACAAGGCCGCCGCTCTTCTTGAGCATGCGGTCATGTCGGTGAAGCAGGAGCACCCCGAGTTTTCGCGCGTGGAAATCGCCGGTGATTTCCGACGTGGTTGCGAACTTGTTGCCGACCTCGCGTTGGTCGCGCAGGGGAAGAAACGGACCGAAATCGAGCAGTCCACCCTCAGGCTTGTCGTAACGGACAAGAAGCACTTTGGCGCGAGCTTCCTCGAAGCAACCGGTTCCGCGGCCCATCTTGAGCAGTTGAAGATGTATGCTGCCGAGAGAGGGTTCGCGCTCAAACCCGATGGGCTCTACCGCGGGAGAAAGCTGATCGCATCAGTGACAGAGAAAGAAATCTACGACGCGTTAGGCCTGCAGTTCATTGAACCCGAACTGCGCGAAGGCAGGGACGAGGTTGAGTGGGCAGCGAGGCGGCAACTCCCTACCCTCGTCCGGGACGAAGATCTGCATGGCATCCTGCATTCTCACACGACCGCATCCGATGGCACCGAGACGCTTGAGGCAATGGCTGAAGCGACCCGTAAGCGCGGGTTCGAGTACTTTGGTGTCGCCGACCACTCGCAGTCTGCGCACTACGCGGGCGGCCTCACATTGCAGGAGATTGCTGAACAGCACCGCGAAGCCGATCGGCTGAACAAGAAGTTTGGCGGAAACTTCCGTATCCTCAAGGGCATCGAGGCAGACATCCTGGCCGACGGTTCGCTTGACTATCCGGACCACGTTTTGGAGCAGTTCGATTTCGTTGTCGCGAGCGTGCACAGCCGCTTCAAGTTGCCTAAGCAAGAGCAAACGGACCGTATCATTGAGGCAATCGCGAATCCCCTCACGACAATTATCGGCCATGTGACCGGTCGCCAGCTGTTGCGTCGCCCCGGCTATGATCTCGACATCGACAAGGTCCTCAGAACGTGCGCGAGATATGGCGTCGCTGTCGAAATCAATGCGCATCCGTGGCGGCTCGATCTCGACTGGCGGTGGCATCAGAAGGCGCTCGACTACGGCTGCATCTTCAGCATCAACCCGGACGCGCATTCGATCCGCGAACTCGAGCACATGCATTGGGGTGTCGAGATGGCCCGCAAGGGGGGCGTTCCTAGGACGCGGGTTCTCAACGCGATGGGTTTGGCGGCTCTGCTTGCGCACCTTTCAAAGCGCAAGCGCGATTCCAAGAGCGGCGGCAACAGCCGCTCGCCTGTGCGGAAAGCTGTTGCATAGAATCGAGGTCCTAGCTTTCAGCATAGATTAGCGCTTAGTGTGACGTCAGCAGCTTTGGCCCAGTTCGGCGATTGGGGCCACTGTAAATGCCTGGAAGGGGGCCGGAAGCGGACCGGCTGCTGATGGATAACGGACATAAAAACGTAGGGAATCAACGAAGCTCTATTGTACATCCTGCAAGTGCTTGCTTCCCGCCCGTCACGGCTCTGAACCTCGTTGTCATAGCCGATGCCGTTGCCAAACGCTTGCCGGGGTAGACCCTAGACGGTCACCGGACGCTTGCGGCTGCGAAGCTTCTTTCGAACCGGTCCACGACATCATCGACATCTGCCATCGCTAGGCAGAGCGGCGGGCACATCCGGATGACGTTCCGGAAGGGACCGGAGCGGCTGGCGACGAGCCCGTTGCGGCGTGTCTCCTCGAAGACGGCTAGCGTCTCCTCCGGCGCCGGCTCTTTCGTCGCGCGGTTCTTGACCAGCTCGATTGCCAGCATTAGGCCACGGCCTCTGACGTCGCCGATGATCGAATGGCGTTCCTTCAAGTCCTCGAGCCGCGTCCTGAGCGCGCCACCGACAGCTCGCGCGTTCTCCTGCAGCCGCTCCTCCCGCATCACGTTGAGGACGGCCCTCCCGGCCGCGCACGCGACAGGATTGGCACCATAGGTGTGGAACAGGAATTTGTCGGCCATCGATTCGGCAACGTCGCGTTTGGCGATGACTGCGCCGAGCGGGATGCCGTTGCCGACGCCCTTCGCCACCACCACGATATCAGGCACCACGCCATGCGATTCGAAAGACCAGAACGCCTCGCCTGTGCGCCCGACGCCAGCCTGCACCTCGTCGATGATGCAAAGCCCGCCCGCAGCGCGCACGCGCTCGAACGCGCCTGCAATATAGCCTCCGGGGATGGGAACGATGCCGCCATAGCCCTGCACTGGTTCGATGATCATGCCCGCCAGCCTGCCACTTGTCGAGGTCGCGATGGCCCGGTCGATTTCCTTCAGGTATGGCTCCACGCCTTCGCCGTGGACGCCGCGATACTGGTTCGGCTCGGGCACGAAGGTCACGCCGCCAAGCTGCGGGACCGAGTGGCGGAAGCCAGCGATCCCCGTCACCGACTGCGCGCCGAAGGTGGCGCCGTGATAACTGGAGGCCAACGCGAGCATGTCGATATTGCCGGTATGAGAGCGCGCCATGAGCAGCGCGAGGTCGATGGCTTCGGCGCCGGAATTGGTGAAATGGACCACCCAGTCGTGCCCAGCCGGCATAGTGCCCGCGAGTTCCTCGGCATATTGCGCCGGCACCGGGTGATAAAACATCGTGGTGCAGTGGGTGAGCTCTGCGACCTGCTCGCTCGCCGCCTTGACGACTTGCGGATGCGCGTGGCCGACCGAGATACAAAGGTTCATGCCAAGCAGGTCGATGTATTTCCTGTCCTGCTCGTCCCACAAATATTGGCCGCGGCCACGCTTGATGATCAGCGGATCCTTGTAGGGAACGAACTTGCGCTGGGAGGCGGAATAGAAGCGGTTCCTGCGGTCGACGATGCCTTGCGTCGACCAGTCGATCGCGAGCGATGAGTGGGTATGAGGAGCGTTCATGTCTTGGCCTCTCGGATTGGACGGGAGCAGGATAGAACATGGACGCGCGCCGAAGGCATCCGGCAAAATCGTCCATCAGGATAACTGATGCAGCTGATTAGAAGCTGGCGGATCCAACGGACGCCATGCGCCGGCCTCATGTTGAAGCGACGGACAAATCCAATGTGTAGTGATCCGGGGGCAGATCGGGCAGGCGCTCGTTTATCGTCCGTTTCAGCACTTCCGCAGTGCGCGCGGCAAAGGCCTCGGGCAGATCCCCCAGCTCGCGTTCACGCGCGACCAAAAGAATGTTGCGGGAAAGGCTGGTGAACGGCAGTGGATGAATGTCGATTTCCATGCCCTCGGCAAGGCCGTCGATAAGCAGGGTCGGCGTCAGAATGGCAAAGCCCATGCCTGCCGCAACCGGCGCCATCACGACGCTGGAGCGGTCGCCCTCCATCGCCCGCGGCAATTCTATGCGCAGCCGGCTGAGATGCTGGTCGACGCGCAGGCCGACCGGCGTCTCCCGGGAGAAGCGGACGAATGCCAGCTTTCTCGAAAGCTTGGCGATGTCGGCGACATCGCCGGAAAAGCCTTTCGGCGTCACCAGCAAGAATTTTTCGGTCATCACCGGGCAGCGCGTCAGCCCCTCGATCTCGAACAGCTCGCCCGAGGTTACCGCTAGATCGGCGCGGCGGGCTCGAAGGAGCTCAACGTGATCCGTGGCGAGCCCGGCAAAAAGGCTGAGTTCGGGAATGCCGAAATTCTTGCGCGCCAGTACGGAAAGCGCGGGCGCCAGCGTGGTGGCGATGGAAGCCAGCAGAGCCACCCTCAGCAACGGCAGCGGCGCGGCGTTGATGCGGCGAGCGTCGGTGCGCAGGCCTTCGACTTCCGCCAGGATCACTGTGGCCCGGCGATGCAGCGCGATCCCGGCCTTGGTCAGCTCGATCGGCCGCAGATTGCGGTCGATCAGGCTGACGCCTAGGGCCGTTTCCAGGTTCTTCAGATGCTGCGAGGCGGCGGACTGCGTCATGCCTAGCATCTGTGCGGCTTGCGTCACATGCCGCGTTTCGACGACGGCCGCGAAGACCTCGATCGATCGAAAAAGATTGAAGTCAAAGCTGCCGCTCTTCACCAGGGTTCTTTCGCGGGACCGTACATAAGTTTTCCTAATGTTGCAGAAATCCCATTGAGCGCAAGCCTGCTTGGTTGGAAAGATTGCGCCGTTCCACGGCAAGGGTATCGCATCGGTGAACGACGCCCGGATCGTTATCATAGGCGGCGGTGTGATCGGCTTGAGTGTCGCCTATCACCTCGCCGAGCTTGGCGTCACTGACGTCGTTCTCATCGAGCGCAATCAACTGACGAGCGGCACGTCCTGGCATGCCGCCGGGATCGTGGGCCCGCTCAGGGCGACGCTCAACCTGACGCGACTGGCGCAATACGCGACCGAGCTCTTCCCGAAGCTAGAGGCGCTGACCGGCCAATCGTCAGGCTATCGGCAAACCGGCGGCGTCTGGCTGGCGCGCCGGGAAGAGCGCATGAGCGAGCTCAAACGCATCGCGCAAATGGGCGAGGTTTGCGGTCTTAACGTGGCGGTCGTTGGAGCGGAAGTCATCGGCGAACGGGTTCCAGGAATTGCGCTGGATGGGCTTCAGGGCGCGCTTTGGGTGGAGGAAGACGGGCAGGCCAATCCGGTCGATATCTGCGCGGCCTACAGTAGGCGAGCACGCGCCGCCGGCATCCAGATCCTGGAAGGAACGGCCTGTGCCGGCTTCGTGATCGAGAAAGGCCGCGTCGCCGGCGTCAAGCTCGCCTCGGGCATGACGATCCGCTGCGAGGCCGCGGTGAACTGCGCCGGCGCCTGGGCAAGGCAGATCGGGGCCATGGCCGGCGTGCCGGTGCCGCTGCAGGCGGCCGAGCACATGTATGTGGTCTCGGAACCAGTCGCCGGGTTGCCCAATCCTTTCCCGATCGTGCGCGATCTGGACGAGGGCATCTACGTCAAGGGCGATTCCGGCAAGCTGGTGCTCGGCGGCTTCGAGCCCAATGCCAAGGCTCTCGACGTCACCGGCCCCGTCGGCGCCAGGCCTTTCCTCGAATTGCCCGAAGATTGGGAGCAGTTCGAACCCTTCATGTCGGCCGGGCTGCGGCTCTTTCCCGCGCTTGCCGAAACAGGCATCCGTCACTTCATGAACGGGCCGGAGAGTTTTACGCCGGATACCCAGCCGCTGATGGGCGAGTCGCCCTACCTGCGGGGCTTCTTCGTCGCCGCCGGATACAATTCGACGGGCATGATGTCGTCCGCCGGCGCCGGCAAGGCGATGGCCGAATGGATCGTCGACGGGGAGCCCGGCCTCGATCTGTGGCCGCTCGATATCGCCCGTTTCGACCGCAGCGCCGCGTCCCGCGCCTTCGTGCAGGCGCGCATGGAGGAATCGGTCGCCGACCTCTTCCGCATGCACTGGCCGTATAAGCAATCCAAGGCCGGCCGTGGCCTGCGCCGTTCGGCGTGGCACGATAGGCTTGGCGAAGAAGGGGCAGTGTTCGGCGCGCCGACCGGCTGGGAGCGGCCGCTCTGGTATGCCAGCGATCAAGCCGAGCGCGAGCCGCGCTACACCTTCGGCAGTCAGCACTGGTGGCCAGCGGCTGAACGCGAGGCGGTCGCCATGGCGAGCGGCGTCGGGCTGTTCGAGCTTTCCCCGTTCACCAAGCTCGATGTCACCGGCCGCGATGCGGTGAAATTGCTGCAACAGCTCGCGGCAAACAATGTCGACGTTGCGGACGGCCGGGCGGTTTACACGCAGATGCTCAACCGCCATGGCGGGATCGAGGCCGACGTCACGGTCACGCGCTGCGGCGAAACCGCCTTCCGGATCGTCTCCGGCGCGGCCACGCGGCAGAAGGATCTCGCCTGGATTGCCAGGCACGCCAGCAATCTCGGGCTCGACGCCTCGGTGTTCGATGCCACCTCGGCCGAAGCGGTCCTCGGCGTCATGGGGCCGCGCTCCCGTGAATTGCTGCAGGATTTGACCGACGCCGACTTGTCGGACGCGACCTTTCCGTTCTCGACCTCGCGGCGCATCAACATCGCCATGGTCAACGTGCGGGTCACACGGGTCAGCTTCGTCGGCGAGCTTGGCTATGAGCTTTATGTCCCCGTCGAATGCGCCGAAAGCCTACTGTCGGCCATCCGGGAAGCCGGCAAGGCGCATGACGCGGTCCTTTGCGGGCATTATGCGCTGGACGGTTGCCGCTTGGAAAAGGGTTATCGGCACTGGGGTCACGACATCGGACCGAAGGACACGCCGATCGAGGCGGGGCTGGGCTTTGCCGTCTCCTGGACGAAGGGCGACTTCGTCGGTCGTGCCGCGCTCGAAGCGCGAAGGGCGCAGGGCGTTGGGCGCCGACTGCTGCATCTCGCCGTCGACGGCGCCAATCCGCTTCTGCTGCATGACGAGCCTATCTATCGCGACGGCAAGTTTGCCGGACTAACCACCTCGGGCGGCGTCGGTTTTCGCACGGGGCTGAGCCTCTGCCTCGGTTATGTCGCCTGCGAGGCGGGCGAAACCACGCAGCAATTGGCCGCTTCGAATTACGAGGTCGCGGTCGCCGGGCAGCGCTTTGGCCTCAGGCTTCTCGAAAGACCACCCTACGATCCAACCGGCAGCAGGATGCGCGGCCAACAGGAGACATTATGAGACAGCATGCCCGCGCCGTCGTGATCGGCGGCGGCGCCATGGGGGTTTCCCTTCTCTATCATCTCGCCAAGCGTGGCTGGAGCGACGTGACGCTCGTCGAGCGGCAGGAGCTGACCGCAGGCTCGACCTGGCACGCCGCTGGGCTTTGCACGCATTTCGCCCACAACGCCACGATCATGGAGATGCGCGCTCATTCCGTGCGGCTCTACCGCGACGTGCTTACGGCCGAAACCGGCCTGTCGACCGGCTTCCATGCGAACGGCGCGCTGCGCGTGACCCGTTCGCCGGAGCGGATGGCCGAGTTCCGTCACGTGCAGGGCCTTGGCCGCTTCGTTGGCTACGACTTCAACATCCTGACACCGGCCGAGCTGAAGAACATATACCCGCTCTGCGAAACAGACGGCATACTGGGCGCCTTCCATGAGCCGAATGACGGCCATGTCGATCCGACATTGGCCACCAACGCGATGGCTGCGGGCGCGCGTTCGTGCGGTGCCGAGATCGTCCGGCACAATCCTGTGCAGTCAATCGAGCGCACCGCTTCGGGCGAATGGCTGGTCCGCACCGCGCAAGGCCATATCAGGGCCGAGCATGTGGTGAACGCCGCCGGCACCTGGTGTCGCGAGGTCGGCACGATGATGGGCATCGACCTGCCCGTCGTGCCGATGCTGCATCAATACGTCGTCACCGATACCGTGCCTGAAATTGCCGCGCGCATCGCTGCCGGCGAGAAGGAACTGCCGATCATCCGCGATCCGGAGGAGAGCTGGTACCTGCGGCAGGAGCGGGATGGCTATATCGTCGGCCCTTACGAGAAGGCGGCGCATCCCTGGGCGATCGACGGCGTGCCGCCCGCATTCGGCATGGAGTTGTTGCCGCCCGATCTCGACCGCGTCGAGCATATTATCGCGCTGGCGATGGAACGTGTGCCGGCACTCGCCAATGCCGGCATCAAGACCGTGGTCAACGGCCCGATCACCTTCACGCCGGACGCCAATCCGTTGGTGGGCCCCGCGTTCAACCTTAGGAACGGCTGGCTTCTGACAGGCTCCAGCATGGGCGTGATGGAAGGCGGCGGCGCCGGCGCCTTCCTCGCCGACTGGATCATTGACGGCGAGCCACCGCGAGATGCGCTGGCCATCGATCCGCGCCGGTTCGGCAACTATGCCGATCGCGACTACCGCGTCGACAAGGCGGTGGAATGCTTCGGCCTGCAATTCGGCGTCCACTACCCTTACGAGGAACGCGAGGCGGGGCGCCCGCGCCGCACCACGCCGGCGCTCGATATCCAGCTTTCGCAAGGCGCGGTGCTGGGC